>CAZMXH010000044.1:0-14686 GCA_964570165.1 uncultured Actinomycetes bacterium | reverse complement strand
GCCAGTTCCGCGTCCGCGGCCGCGGACAACTCCGCCACCACCGCCTCGAACTCCGGCGGCAGCACCCACCCATCGTCGTCCTCGTCGTCGCCGAAGCCATCCAGGTCGCCCGGCCACAGTGGCGAGTCCTGGTCGGTGTCATCTGCGCTGGTGACGGTTTTTCCTCGTTCATACGTCCGAGTATCCCAGCCGCCACCGACAACCAGCGGAACGCTGATCATCCGGGAAGCGAACCCGGGTCAGCGCAGCGAAGTCGGGGCCGGGCGAGGAGTCGAACCTCGCATGCAGGCGCGGGGATTTTCCCTCGGACCGCCTCACCCTTGCGGGCAGTTGCCGTATGTCTACCGGCCCATTGCATTTAACGCGGCCACCGCACTCGCGGCTTCCTGATGTGATCGTCCCGCGACCACTCCGCGGGAATTAGGGCCGGTGGTCCCTGCCACATCGTGACCTTTCGCACACCTGGAGTCCTTCGGCCCTAGCGTCCGGCATCACGGGTTTTCGAAACTGAAGCCAGCGCGGTCGGGGTCACGTCGGCCAGCGCACAGTCGAGACTTCGGGGAAGAGACATGACTACATCGCGAGACATCATCAGCGGGGTTGGCCCCGGTCGGCACCTTTCCGAGGTGTCCCCGGGCAAGGTCCGTCATCTGGTGAAAGCGGTCAGCGCTTGATCAGCAACGTCCGGCTGCCGCTTCGCCACTACACCGGCTCCGCCAAGCCGGGGCCTCCCAAGGAGCCACCGCGGCCTGCTACCCCGCCGCCCCCGGGTTGGCGGAAATGGCTGCTGCCCATCGGAGCGCTGCTCACCGTCCTGCTCCTGCTGTTTCTGCCAGGGTTCGTTGGTCCGTCTGCACCGTCGATGTCGTACAGCGAGTTTCTGTCGGCGGTGGAGTCCGAACGGGTGCAGTCGGTCACCATCGACGACCAGGGTGCGGTCGAGGGCCGCCTGGCCGACGGTTCGATGTTCACCAGCCAGATCCCTACAGCGATCGACAGCGGCCTACTCGACGACGAGCTGCGGTCGAGCGATGTCGAGGTCACGGCTACGCAGAGCAGTGACACGCTGCTCCTGATCCTGGCGAGCTTCCTCCCCCTGCTGCTGGTTGTCTTGCTGTTCCTCTGGCTCGGCCGGCAGGCCCAGCACTCGGTGAGCGGGATCACCGGGTTCGGGCGGTCGAAAGCGAAGATCATCGAAGCCGAGCGGCCGTCCACCCGGTTCGACGACGTGGCCGGATACAGCGGCGTCAAGCAGGAAGTCGGCGAGATGGTGGACTTCCTCCGCCGCCCTGAGCGGTACTTCGCGGCCGGAGCCAAGGGACCAAAGGGCGTGATCATGGTCGGTCCGCCGGGTACCGGCAAGACGCTGATCGCGCGCGCTGTGGCGGGCGAGGCGGAGGTGCCGTTCCTTTCGGTCACCGGCTCGACGTTTGTCGAGATGTTCGTCGGCGTGGGCGCGTCCCGGGTTCGCGACCTGTTCACGGAGGCACGAAAGCGAGCGCCGTCGATCGTGTTCATCGATGAGATCGACGCCATCGGCGGCCGGCGCGGAGGCCCGGTCACGGGCAGCCACGACGAGCGGGAGCAGACGCTCAACCAACTGCTGGCGGAACTGGACGGCTTCGAGCCCGACAGTGGAATCGTCGTCCTAGCGGCCACCAACCGGCCGGAGACGCTCGACCCCGCGCTGCTGCGCCCGGGCCGCTTCGACCGGCAGATCATCGTGCCGCTTCCCAACCAGGCCGAACGCGCAGCGATCCTCGCCGTCCACGCCCGCGGTAAGGTCCTAGCCGGGGACGTCGACCTCGACGTCGTTGCCCGTGCGACTCCGGGCTTCTCCGGTGCCGATCTGGCCAACCTCGTCAACGAGGCCGCCATCAACGCGGTCCGGGCCGATCGGACGGTTATTACCGCGGGAGACCTCGACGCCGCGCGGGATCGGGTACTCCTGGGCCGGCGAGAAACATCCAACGCGTTGCTCCCTGAGGAGAAGCATGCGGTCGCCGTGCACGAGTCCGGCCACGCTTTGCTCGCGGCGCTGTGCGAGCATGCGGACCCCGTCGCCAAGGTGACCATCCTGCCCGCCGGTATGGCGCTCGGTGTCACCGAGCAGCTTCCGGAGGCCGAGCGGCGCCTCTACACCGAGGCCTACCTCAACGACCTGCTCACCGTTCGGCTCGGCGGACGGGCTGCGGAGCTCGTCGTGTTCGGGCAGGGGTCGAGCGGAGCCGCTAACGACCTGACCGAGGCGACTCAGATCGCCACTCGCATGGTGCGCGAGTTCGGCCTGTCCAAGGCGTTGGGGCCCGTCGGCTACGCCACGCCGGGCCCGAAGTACCTCGGTGAGACGGCAGAGGAGCCGATCAGACGTCCCTACTCTGAACACACCCAGCGAATCATGGACGAGGAGGTGGCCCGACTTCTCCACGAGGCCGAGCGGCGGGCGGTGAACCTGCTCCGTGAGCACCGGCCAGCGCTTGACCAGCTTGCCGAGACACTGCAGGAACACGAGACAGTCGACGGCTCCGTGGTCCTGGACGTGCTGCGTGCCGAGCGGCTGACGAGCAGCAACGGCGTTCGCACCACGTCGGCCATCGGAGGCGCGGCAGAGCCATGGTGAGACGGTGGATGAAGCCACCGGCTCATCCCACGGCGCAACACGACAGGGCGGTCCATGTTCGGACTTCACACTGACCTCTACGAGCTGCGGATGGCTGCCAGCTACATCCGTCGGGACATGCACGGGCCGGCAACCTTCAGCCTGTTCACGCGGAAGCTACCCGCGCAGCGAGGATTCCTGGTGGCCGCCGGACTCGACGATGCGCTCTCCTTCCTGGAACAGTTTCGCTTCGACGACGAGGAGATCGAATACCTCCGCGACGTCGTAGGGCTCGACGAAGCCTCGCTCGCCGCCTTGCGGCGAATCCGGTTCACCGGCGACGTCTGGGCGATCCCGGAGGGCCGGGTGGCCTTCGCGGACGAACCGTTGCTCGAGGTGACCGCACCGATCGCGGAGGCGCAGCTGGTCGAGACCGCGTTGCTGAACCTGATCACGTTCCAGACGACGATCGCCAGCAAGGCCGTCCGGTGCCGGATCGCCGCACCAGAAGCCGACCTGATCGACTTCGCGTTCCGCCGGACTCACGGACTCGAGGCCGCGATCGGCGTCGCACGCGCATCGGCCATCGCCGGCTTCGCCGCCACCAGCAACGTCGAGGCCGCGAAACGCTATGGCCTGCGTCCGGCCGGGACGATGGCCCACTCGTTCATCGAGGCCTTCAGGGACGAACGATCAGCGTTCCGGGCATTCGCCGAGGACTTCCCGAACAACTCGATCTTCCTGGTCGACACCTACGACACTCTCGCCGGAGTCCGAGCCGCCATCGATGTCACCGACGAGCTTGGTCTCACCGGGCCGGTCGGGATCAGGTTGGACTCCGGCGACCTCGCCGAGCTTGCCCGATCAGCGCGCCGCATGCTCGACGACGCCGGGCTGGGCCGCGCGAGGATCGTTGCGAGTGGCGGCCTTGACGAGTACCAAATCGCCGCGCTCGTCGAAGCGGGCGCACCCATCGACAGCTACGGCGTCGGGACACTGATGGGGGTCTCCAGCGACGCGCCATCGCTGGACAGCGCCTACAAGCTGACGGCCTTCGGGAACCGGCCGGTGATGAAGCTGTCCGCGGGCAAGGCCACCGACCCAGGGGCCAAGCAGGTCTTCCGCGGCGACTCGGCGGCCGCGGGTGATGTGCTCGCCCTGAGGGACGAGCCCGTACCGGCGGGATGCGAACCGCTCCTCGAGCCGGTGATGCGCGCTGGACGACGTGTGCACCCGGTGGACCCAGCGCGAGCGGTGGCAGCGGCCCGGGAGCGGCTCACAGCCGAGCTGGCCTGGCTCCCCGAGGCCGCGCTCCACCTCACTGACCCGTCCCCCGTTCCAGTGAGGCGAAGCCGCCGGCTCGCCGAGCTCCGCGCCCAGGTCTCTCGTGAGATCGCCCACGCCGCCGAGCACGGTGGCCTGGCAACCTCAGAGGCCGGCGAGGGGGTGTCCTGACCTGGTCCAGCGCGGAGCGGACCGGTTCGCGCCTCGGCTGAGCGACTCGGAGCAAGGCGGTAGGTGGCGTGAGGCCTCTTCCGTCATGCTCGGGACCTAGGACTCTGCCGAACCGGCGCACCCAGCGGCTTGGCTGGATACAGAGGTGACGGGTATGGCCAGGACTGCTGCTGCCGCGCGGCGTAGCGAGCCCAGGCTGCCTGACGAGGACTACGACCTGCTTGGTCAGTACCTCAAACAGATCGCTGCGACTCCGCTGCTGACCGCCGCCGAGGAGGTCGAGCTGGCGAAGCGGATCGAGGCCGGCGTGTACGCCGCCGAACTGCTGCGCGCCGCCGATGCGGGTGAGGGCGAGCTGCCGCCCGGCACTCGGCGCGTGGAGCTGGAGGCCATCGCCGAGGACGGTGCCCGGGCGAAGGATCACATGATCCGCGCCAATCTGCGGCTGGTGGTGGCAACGGCCCGGAGGTACTACCGCAACGTCGGGTTGTCGTTCCTGGACGTCGTGCAGGACGGCAACCTCGGCCTGATCCGGGCAGTGGAGAAGTTCGACTACCGAAAGGGCTTCAAGTTCTCCACCTACGCTGTCTGGTGGATCCGCCAGGCGATCGAGCGCGGACGCGCCGAACGGGCCCGTGGCATCCGGGTGCCGGTGTACGTCGTGGAGCAGATCTCCACGCTGGGCCGAGCTGACCGCAAACTCCAGCTCAGCCTGGGCCGGGAACCAACTACCGAGGAACTGGCCAAAGCCACCGGTATCGCCGTGGAGAGGATCAAAGAGCTGCGCGAGATCGCGCAGTCGGTCGTGAGCCTCGACACACCGGTCGGGGACGAGGGTGACATCAGGTTCGGCGACCTGATCGAGGACGCCGAGGTGCTCCAACCACCCGACGTGGTCGAGTTCCGCGCTCTTGCCGACGAGCTGCGGGCAATCGTTGGAACGCTACCGCCGCGGGAGGCTTTGATCATTACGCTCCGGTACGGTATGCACGACGGACGCCAACACTCCGTTGCCGAGGTCGCTGAGCGGGTCGGGCTCAGCAAGGAGCGAGTCCGCCAGCTCGAGAAGCAGGCCATCGGCCAGCTACGTGATCCCGCACGACACGAGCCGCTGGTGGAGTGGGAGGGCTAGCCACCACCGTTTCCCATGCCGGCGCGCTGGGCGCGGCCCGCTCGGGCGACGACGAGCGGACCGGACGGGCGGAGCGTCAGCCCGGCCCTGGGCGCGGGATCTCCGTGGACGGGGACGAGGTCTGCGGCGCAGAACGGCTCCAGAGCAATGCGAAGCATCAGACGCGCGAGGTGGGCGCCGAGGCAATGGCGCTCTCCGCCGCCGAAGGGCAGGTACCCCCAGGATGGCGGCGGCCCGTCGAACCGCGCCGGGTCGAACTCGTGGGGTGCCGCCCACAGCTGCGGGTCGCGGTGGCTGAGGTACGGGCTGTACAGCACCATCGTCCCCGCCGGCAGCACGGCATCGGCGGTGGCGATCTCGCGGCTGGTGACACGGCTTCCGACCCAGCCGGCCGGATACAGCCGCAGCGTCTCGTTGATGACGCTCGGCAACGCCGCCGGGTCGCGCCACTGCGGGTGCCCGGCGAGGTGCCACACCGCCCACGCGAGCGTGTGGGCCGTGGTGTCGAAGCCTGCGGCGAGCGCGACCCGCAGCTCCTCGGCGGCGCCGTCCAGCCCGCGAAGGGCGACGGCCAGCGACCCCGGCGCCGGTGCGGCGACCGCCGCTTCGATGGCCCGCTGCATCCGGCGGAACAGCCGCCGCCGCGGCAGGAACGGGTGGGGGAAGCCCAGGTGTAATGGCTCCAGGAAGGAAGCGAGCAACCGCTCGTCCATCCGTCCCCCGAAGAACACCTGGTTCAGCATCGCCCGCACTACTGCGGACGCCCACCCCAGCGTCTCGAAGCTGCCAGCAGGAAGCGCCCGGTCGGCCACCTCGGCCAGCTCTTGTTGAAGATGCCCCAGGGAGCGGGTGCGGACGTGGGGGTTGAGCTCCCCACGGCGCGGACGATGGCCAGGAGCGTCGAGGAGCACCACGCCCCCTGCGAGGTACGGGGTGAGGCGGCTCAGGCTACCCGCGCTGCGGAACGTGTCGAGGTCGCGCAGGAGAAGCCGGTTCCACTGGGGCCGGTAGCCGACGACGACCGTGCGCCACAGCCGGAGGCGGAACACGCCGCCGAGCGCTGCGCCCTCGCGCAGCAATGAGAGCGGCTCCCGCCCCCAGCGGCCGAGGTGGCCGACGAGCGGCTTCCGTCGCGGGGCCGGCAGCGCCGCCACGTGGGGCGCGGGCGCCAGCCGGCTCACGCGAACCGCCGTCCCTTCCAGACCCGGGTGCGCCCCATCGCCCGGACACAGACCGGCACCGCCGCGAGTGGCGTCACCGGCATCAGCGCTGCCTCCCAGTAGTCGCCGCGGCCGGTCTTGCCGTTCACGGCAATCCGCTCGGCGAGCCCGAGGACCGCGCCAGCCGCCCACGCATGTCTGCTGGCGCCCGCGCTGCGCGACCACATCCGCAGCCACGGCACCGTGTACGCGAGTAGGTGCCACGCCGCCGATGCGGCAAGCAGCAGCCGCGAGCCGCCATGCGCCGCGAGAACGTTCTTGACGAAGCCGTCGACCGTCGCCCCGAACCCCTCGTACATCCGGGCGCCGACGAGATCACCGCCGAGCGCGAGGCCGAGCCGGAGCCCGGCCCGACGGGCCCGGACGGCGAAGCGGACATCCTCCACTATGGCGCTGCGGACGCTCGCGTGGCCGCCAAGCAGGTCGTAGGCCCCGCGGCGGAAGCAGAGCAGCTGCCCGTTGGCGGTCGCCGCGAGCGGGACCGGTGCCTCGAGCAGCCCGTGCGGCAGGAAGCTCAGCAGCACGTCGTCGATCAGCGGGACCAGCAGCCGCTCCCCCAGCGTCTCGGCCTGCTGGCGCGGAAAGACCGAGAACACGTCGGCGCGCTGCCTGCCCGCCTCGGCCAGCACGGCAGACAGGGCCTCGGGGGCCAGTTGCACGTCGGCGTCGCAGAAGACCAGCACGTCGCCGGAGGCTTCGGCGGCCAACTGGTGGCACGCCCACGGCTTGCCCATCCACCCTCCCGGCAGCGGCCGTCCGGTGAGTAGCCGGACCCGCGGGTCGACGTCCGCCGCCTTGCGGACCACCTCGGCGGTCGCATCCCCGGAGCCGTCGTCCAGGACGAGGATCTCCGCGGCAGGCTGTGCGATCAGCCCCGGCAGCGTCCGGGTCAGGTTCTCCTCCTCGTCACGAGCCGGCACCAGCACTGACACCCGTCGCGCCGGAACCGCACCCGGCGCCGGCTGAAGCACCGGGAACGCCACGAGGTTTGTCGCTACGATCGCGCACTTCAGCGCGACAAAACCCGCCGCCGCCCTGGCCGCTGCCTGCTCGCCGGTCATTCGCCGAGCCCGGGGGCGATCCGCTCGTCCCAGCTTCGCCGGCCCTTCACCACCCGCCGGTAACCAGGAAGCGGGGATCGTGGGTCGGTACTCGCCACCGCAGCGTCGATCTCCGCGAGCCCAACACGCAACACCTCGGCGAGCCGGCCCGTGGCCGCATCGGCGCCGCCCGCGCAGTCCACGGGTCGCACCCGCACGTATGCCTCCGGCGCCTGATGGCCGCGGACGCTCACCCGGACCGCCGCGGCGAGCAGGCTGGCCGGTGCGTCCACGGCGAGCCGCGCGGCACCTCGTCGCAGCGGTCCGGGCGGTCCGGCGGGCAGCAGCTCCCCCTCCGGGAACATCACGACCACCCGCCCACGGCGGATCAGCTCCACCGCCGTGTCCAGTTCCTTCGTGCCGACCACGCCCAGCCGTCGCAGGAACCCGACGGCACGCAGGTTGTCGTCGTCCATCACCAGCCCGCCGTCGCGACCGGCGCGCCGGAACAGCACATGCGCGATGAACGGATCCCACCAGCTGTGGTGGTTGGCTGCCCAGACAGCGGGTCCCTGCGGCGGGTCGCCGTCGACCCACACGCCCCGCAGCCCGGCCCGCACCATGAAGTCGAAGCCCTCACCGAGGAACGCGGCGACCGGATCCCTCACCGGCCGCCGGATCCGATCCGACCGCAGGAATCAACTGCGGGCATCCGGGTAACGCTCACAACCCAGCAGCGTAGTGCCGGACGGGGGACCGGGCAGTTGAGTTCGATGAACCGGCGTCGCCGCATCGTCGTGGTCGGAGCCGGCCTCGGTGGGCTGGCGGCGGCGTGCCACCTCGTCGGCCGCGGCCACGACGTGGTGATCCTCGAGCGTTCCGAAGCCCCCGGCGGGCGAGCCGGCCGGGTGGAGTCCGACGGCTTCAGCTTTGACACCGGGCCCACGGTGCTGACGATGCCGGAGCTCGTCGCGGGCACCATCCGGGCTGCCGGCGTCGATCCGGCCGGCCTGCTCCGGATGGACCGGCTGGACCCGGCGTACCGGGCCTGCTTCGCCGACGGGTCCACGATCCTGGTCCACAGCGACGCCGAGGCGATGGCCGACGAGATCCGCAAGACCTGCGGCCCCGGTGAGGCGGCCGCCTACCTGAGGTTCAGGTCCTGGCTCGACAGGCTGTACCGGCTCGAAGTGCCCGCGTTCATCGACCGCAACTACGACCACTGGTGGCAGCTGGCCGTCCCCCTCGATCCCGCCCTCCAGTTGCTGCGCCTCGGCGGCCTGCGCAGCCTCCAAGGCGTCGTGGACGGCTTCTTCCGGGACGACCGGCTGCGGCGGTTGTTCAGCTTTCAGGCCCTCTACGCGGGGCTGTCCCCGCACAAGGCCAGGGCGGCCTACGCCGTCATCACCTACATGGACTCTGTCGCCGGCGTCTACGCGGCACGCGGCGGAGTGGCTGCGGTGCCCCGGGCGCTCGCCACTGCCGCCGAGAAGGCCGGCGCGCTGATCCGCTACGGCGTCGAGGTCACCGGGATCCTACGGGACGGCGAGGAACGCGGGCGGGTGCTCGGAGTACGCACGGCGGACGGGGAACGGCTGTCCGCCGACGCAGTGGTGGTCAACGCCGACCGGCCGGTCGCCGTCCGCGACCTGCTTCCCGGCACGCTCCGGCGGCCGCGCCGGAGACCGACGTACTCGCCCTCGGCGCTGGTGTGGCATATCGGCACCCGCGACAGGCCGGCGGCCGAGGCCAGGCACCACAACATCCACTTCGGCGGCCAGTGGCGCGAGGCGTTCCGCGCCCTGCTGCGCGAGGGGCGTCGAATGCCGGACCCGTCGGTGCTGGTCGGGGTCCCGACGGTGACGGAACCCTCGCTCGCACCGCCTGGTGGCTCGACGCTCTACGTACTGGAGCCGGTGCCCAACCTCCACACCGGCACTCTGGCCTGGCCCGCCGAACGGGCGGCCGCGCGCGAGCGGCTGGCAACGCTGCTCACCCGATGGGGGTACCTGCGCGCTGGCACCCAAGGGATTGCGACGGAGCGTCTCGTCGACCCCCTCGACTGGGAAGCGGCGGGAATGGAGGCCGGTACGCCTTTCGCGCTCGCCCACACCTTCTTCCAGTCCGGCCCGTTCCGCCCGCCGAACGTCGACCGGGCGATACCCGGCCTGGTGTTCGCCGGCTCCGGCACGGTCCCCGGCGTGGGCGTCCCCATGGTTCTCATCTCCGGACGGCTAGCAGCCGAGCGGGTCGAGGAGTTGCCGTGACACCTCAGCTTCGGGCGTCGTACCGGACCTGTGCCCGCATCGCCCGCCGTCATGGCACCACGTACTACGCAGCGGCACGGCTCCTTCCGCCGCAGGCCCGGCAGCACGTACACGCGGTGTACGCGTTCTGCCGGGTGGCCGACGACATCGTCGACTCGCTCGACGACCGTCCCGCAGCCGAGCGTGCCGTGGCGCTGGCGGCGTTCGGGCGGCGGTTCCGTGCCGACCTGGCGGCCGGACGGTCCGATCATCCGGTGCTCGCCGCAGTGGTCGCGACCGTAGGCTGGGCCGGCATCCCCGAGGAGTGTTTCGACCGCTTCCTGCGCTCCATGACCATGGACCTGACGGTCACCGGATACCGCACCTGGGCTGATCTCAGCGCGTATATGGACGGCTCGGCCGCAGTGATCGGCGAGATGATGCTGCCGGTGCTCGGCCCGCCGACCCCAGGCACCCGCGATCCGGCCCGGGCCCTCGGTGTCGCCTTCCAGCTCACCAACTTCCTCCGGGACGTCGGCGAGGACCTGGACCGGGGCCGGGTCTACCTCCCGCAGGAGGACATCGACCGGTTCGGCGCGGACCCGTGGCTACGCCGGGTCACCCCCGAATGGCAAGAGCTGATGCGGTTCGAAATCGCTCGCAACCGGCGCATCTACGCGGCGGCTGACCCGGGCATTATGCGCCTGCCGCCACGGTCGGCGCGGTGCGTACTTGCGGCGCGCATTCTCTACTCGCGCATCCTCAACCTGATCGAGGCCGCCGACTACGACGTGTTCACCCGCCGCGCTCGGGTCCCTGCGACCGAGAAGTCGATGGTCGCCGTCCGGACCCTGCTGCGTCCCGCTCTTCCAGCCACACCCACAGCCCGATCGCGAGGGTGACGAGGGCGAACCCGAACAGGAAGTCCTCGACCGGGATGTCCCACGGGAATCGGCGGCCGGTGGCGTGCTCCGGCGAGTACAGCACGATGGGCGCAGACAGCTTAGTCAGCCAGCCGTCCACCGGGACCTGGAAGGCGAAGACGATGCCGAGGCTCACCCAGTAGGCGGGACGCCGGAACAGCCGCGCCCGCAGCACGTACCGCTCGACCAGCACGAACACCACGGCGGACAGCGCGGCGAGGACCGTGTACTCAGGCATGCTGCCGCCCCCGCGCCCGGGGCCACAGCAGCCGGACGGCCTCGAACGTCAGCAGGGCGCAGATCGGGATGACGACGAAGAAGGCCAGCTCCTCGACCGGGATCCCGCCAGGCAGCTTCCATCCGGTCGTGTACCGCTCGGAGAAGGTCCAGTGGCCACGCGCGACCGCGAACCCGTCCCAGAGCAGGAACACGGCAACGACCGGGACCAGCACGGCGAGCAGGCGGCGGGGCTGGCGGTAGACCCGCGCTCCCACCACGACCTCCAGCGGAAGCGTGACGAGCAAGCACGCCGCAAGCACGAGGAGGTACTGGTAGCGCTCGATGCCGGGCCTCCCGTGCTCGCTGCCGACCGCCGCGATTCTAGTGGCGGGGGCCTGCGGACGCTGCCGGATCAGGCGCCTTGTTGATCCGGCGCGGAGAGGCGGGTGCGACTGGTGACCGTCGGACCATGCGGTCGGGCCGTTCGACCTCTAGCACCTGGGCGCTCCATGCCCTATGCGTGGGATCGTGGGCAGCACCGTCATGGTCGTCGAGGATGACCGGGAGATCCGCGACGTGTTGCGCCGCTATCTCGAGCGTGCAGACTACGTCGTGCACACGACCGGCTCCGGCGTTCACGCGCTCAAGCAGCTGGACGCCGGTGGGATCGACCTTGTCGTGCTGGACCTCGGCCTACCCGATCTCGACGGCCTCGAGGTGTTGAGGGCGGCGCGCGAGTCCGGGGACGTGCCCGTGGTGGTCCTCACTGCGCGCAGCACCGTCGACGATCGCATCCATGGCCTGCGGCAGGGGGCCGACGACTACGTGGTCAAGCCCTTCTCCCCGACCGAGTTGGTCCTGCGCGTTCAGGCCGTGCTGCACCGCAGGGCGTCCGGGCAGCCGCAGGCCGACGGCGTGTCGTCCTTCGGCGGTGGTCGGCTTCTGATCGACGAGGAGCGCCACACCGTCGAGCTCGACGGGAGACGCCTGGACCTCACACCCACCGAGTGGGGCCTGCTCACGACCATGGCGTCGGCGCCAGGACGGGTGTACTCCCGCTACGAGCTGGTCAACCGGGTACGTGGGTACGAGTTCGCCGGGTACGAGCGGACGATCGACTCGCACGTCAAGAACCTTCGCCACAAGCTCGGCGACGGCAGCGACATCATCGAGACAGTCCTGGGCGTCGGGTACCGGTTTACGCTGCCGAGGGACAGATGAGCGCCATGGAAGCCGGTCGCCGTGCCCTGGGACCGCTCGGTCGGCGTCTCCTCGTCGCGTTCGTCGTCGTCGCTGTCTCTTCGATCGCGGTCCTCACCGTCGCCGCCCTGATCGGCACCGACCGCGGCGTGGCGACGATGCAGCAGGAGGAGCGCCAGCAGATAGTCGAACGGGCGGCGACGGAGGCGGCAGATGCGTACGAGGCGGCCGGCGGCTGGTCCGGGGCTGACCTGAGTTCCGTGCATGCCGTGGCCGATGCTGCGGGCGCTCGGGTCACCGTCCTCGACGTGACGGGAGCGGTCGTGTCGACGACAATGCCGCGTGCTCGGCACGGGCACGGAGTCGAGCACGCCGCTGGCCCGCCAGGCGTTGAGGCCGACGTTGTGGTCGACGGGCGGTCGGTCGGCGCCGTCCGGCTGACCTCAATGGCACCGCTGACGCGGAGCAGCGGACGCGCGGTTGCCTGGTGGTGGGTCGCCGGCGCCGCCGTCGTCGCGCTCGGGATCGCCCTCGTTGTGAGCTGGTGGGTCAGCCGCCGGCTGACCATGCCGCTGGCGGCGCTCGCCGGCACGGCACGCGCGTTCGCCGGCGGCGACCGGTCCGCGCGAGTAGGCATCCGCCCCCCTGGCGAGCTTGGGGAGGTCACGGCGGCCTTCGACAGCATGGCGGACCAGGTCGCCGCCGCGGAGGAGACTCGCCGCAGGCAAGCGGCGGACGTCGCGCACGAGCTTCGTACTCCCCTCGCCGCACTCCAGGCTGCGCTCGAGGAGCTCCGGGACGGCTTCATCGAGCCGAACCCAGCCCGGCTGGCCGGCCTGCACGACCAGGTACTCCGTCTCGGGCGGGTGGTCGACGACCTTGCGCAGCTTGCCTCCGCCGAGGCGGCGTCGACGTCGTTGCGACTGACCGATCTCGACCTGGCCGGTGTTGTCGCCAGCACGGTCAACAGCCAAGAACCGCAGCTCCGGGCCGCAGGGCTCGCCGTCCGTCGCGAGATCTCGGGGCCGGTGCCAGTACGCGCCGACCACGACCGCATTCACCAGGTGGTCGTGAACATGCTGACCAACGCGGCCCGGTTCTGCCGCTCGGGCGACCGGGTCACGGTGCGCGTGTTCAGCGACGGCGAGCGAGGCGTGGTACAGGTCGCCGACACCGGGCCAGGCATCGCGGCCACAGATCTGCCTCACGTGTTCGAGCGCAGGTGGCGTGGCTCGAGCAGCGGCGCTGTCACCGGCTCAGGCATCGGACTGGCCGTGGTTCGCGAACTCGTCGAGGCCCACCGTGGAACGGTCTCCGTGGACTCCGGCCCCGACCGCGGGACAACATTCACGATCACGATTCCGCTGGACCATCGCAAGCGGGTAGCCGCCGACCATGGCCCAGCGGTGCGACACGGCTCTACCTAGTCGGCACTTGGCGCGTACGGGCACTCACCCATGCGCGGCCCCGGCCCTGGCCGGGTACCCGAACCAGGCTCGCGACCAAAGCCGTTCCCCAGGCCGTGCTGGTGCCGGATCTGAGCACCGTCGCAGTCGCGATCCTGCTGGTGGACACGAAACTGATCGCGGTCCCGGTCCCGTTGCTGATTACCCGTGCAGTCCCGGTCAAGCGTGACCTCGCCAGTGTCGTCGACGAGTTGCTCGTAGCGCACAGGCGAGTCGACCGTCGCGTCGTCACCGTCGGCAAGGGCCGGCACGGCGACGAGCGCTCCGACAGTCAACGCCCCGGCCAACCCAACCGAAGCAGCCGCTTTGCCGATCTTCCTCATGGCCCCTCCTCTCGTACACCTCCAGAGTGGAATCCGGAAGTGAAAGCCGGATGGAACCGGTATGGAGAACGTATGGAGCCTTGAGCTGCCGTTCCGGTCGCGCTGCCATCGATCGTCCGTGACCTCGGCGGCGGCAGCATCGTGTAGCTGAGGGCTGCTGGGGCCTCGGTGACCGGTACGGCCACCTGCGTTGTTTCGTGACAGCAGTCCGGGCGGCACGTGCGCCCGGTGGCCGTTACGACCGCAAGACCTTCTCCATCGACTTACCCTTGGCGAGTTCGTCGACCAGCTTGTCGAGGTAGCGAATCTTCTGCATCAGTGGATCGTCGATGTTCTCGACACGCACCCCGCACACCACGCCAGTGATCAACGACGCGCACGGATTGAGCTGAGCAGCGCCGAAGAAATCCTCGAAGGTCGTGCCCGCGGCCAAATGATCCTTCAGCGCCGACTCGTCGAAACCGGTCAGCCACTCGATCACCTGGTCCAGCTCTGCTTTCGTACGCCCCTTCTTCTCCACCTTCGTCACGTAGTGGGGATATACCGACGCGAAACTGGTGGTGAAGATCCGGCTCATTCTCGTGAGCGTACTACCCGGCCAGCGCTTTCAGCGGGAGGGAACTCAAGCACCGACGGTCTGATCCGCATTCGACGATCGCGGCATGCCCAACCCCGCTCCGCGCCGTCAGGCCTTCGGGCTGACCAACCCCGATTCGTACGCCATGACGACGAGCTGCGCTCGATCACGGGCGTTCAACTTGATCATTGCGCGGCTCACGTGGGTCTTGGCTGTCGTCGGGCTGATGAACATCTCTGCGGCGATCTCGGCGTTGCTCAACCCGCGGGCGACGAGGGCGACCACC
>CAZMXH010000043.1:9041-15036 GCA_964570165.1 uncultured Actinomycetes bacterium | reverse complement strand
TACTGCCAGCCGGAGCATCCGATGCGTACTTCGGCGATGCCGCCACCATAGCCAACACGCCGGTGCGGGCTCCTGTTTGCTATCCCGCCGGGCGGTGCGGGGGGCCCGTGATCCCCGCCAGCAGCCAGTCCAGCCCGGTTGCGAAGTTGTCGGCGATCTCGCCGGCGCTCAGCGGGCGTTCCGCGTCCGGTGCGATGGTGGCTCCTGTGGCGAGAGCCGCGAACCCGATGGTGTAGACGATCAGAACGCGCACGGCCTCCTGCGCGGACCGGCCCGTCCGCCCGGCAACGCCGAGCAGGTCCAGCATGATCTCTCCCAGCCTCCGGGCGTTCGGGCCGCGGGAGCCCTGGTGCGCCAGATAGAGGGGCACCAGGTCGGGATGGTCGACGAGCACGGCGTACGTCGATGCCATGATCCGGTGTAGCCCGGCCGTCGGATCATGCCTGTCGGCCGGTGTGTCGACCGCGCCCAGGACGTCGTCGAGCAGGTCGTCGACCAGAGCCGTCTTGCTCGGCACGTGGCTGTAGATGGCGTTCGGCGCGACGCCCAGATGTCGGGCGATCGCCCGCATTGTCAGGCCGTCCAGCCCGTACTTCGCCAGCACGTCGCGGGCGGCTGCCAGCACCGCCTCGCGGGTGAGGCCCGCGCGCTGGCCCGGCGTCCTCGTCCCACTCATGTTGCGAATTGTACATTGTTCAGTTAAATTGGACACTGTCCAGCTAGTGAGGAGAACATCGCGCATGGGAAACATGATCACGGGAACCGCGGCCGGCGTGCCGTTCGTCGTAACCCCGCCCGCCGCCGCCCGGCCCGATACCGCGCCCGCGGTGCTGGCGTGGCACTTGATGGACGCCCCCCGCACCGAGGCCGCCTTCGCGGCCGCACTGCCGCTGGCCGGGCTCGATGCGTGGCGCGTCTACCTTGGGCTGCCGATGTCCGGCTCACGGTTGCCCGAGGGCGGCTACGAGGAGCTGATGCGGCTGGGGTACGAGGACGCCGTCCTCAACCTCCAAGGGCCGGTCACGGCACAGGCCGCCGCGGAGTTCCCCGCCGCGCTGGACGAGCTGCGCGGCCGGCTCGGGCTCGGCGGCGGGCCGGTAGGAGTCCTCGGTGGTTCAGTCGGCGCTGCCGTCGCGCTGCTCGCCGTGACGGACAGCGATGTCGCGATCGACGCGGCCGTACTGGTGAACCCGCTGGTGCAGCTCCGCGCGGCGGTCGAGGCGATGGGCCGCCAGTTCGGGGTGGCGTACCCGTGGTCGGAGGAGTCGCTGCGGGTGGCCGAGCGGCTCGACTTCGTCGCCCGCGCGGCCGAGGTGGCACTGGCGGGCGAGCCGGCCGTCCTCCTCGTCGTGGGCGAGGACGACGACCCGGACGGCTTCCAGCGCCCCGCCGGGGAGCTGCGGGACGCGCTGGCGAAGGAGTACCGGGACGGCGACCGGGTGGACCTCGTGTCCGTGCCCGGCATGGCGCACGCCCTGGCCGAGGAACCGGGGATTGAGCCGGCGCCGCAAACCAGGCACGCGGCAGCCGTCGATCGACACGCCGTGCGCTGGTTCCGGCGCTACCTGAGCGCCTGAGAGCGGCTTCGAGGTCACGGGACCGTGCTGCGTGAGGTGGCGCCGGCCACTCAGGGATGAAGCAGGGTCATACCCGATGTCCCGCGGCCTCGCAGTCGGCGAACCTGGAGACATCACCAGGTCTCGTTGCGACGGTTCGTTCCCGGGACCGCTACCTGCGATCGACACGGAGGTGTCGACATGCTCATGCCGACCGTTTCCGTCACCGTTATCGGGCTGACCGTCGGCGTGGTCGGCCTGCTGCTGTTCAACAGGGGTCGCGCCTGGCGGGACCTCCTGCGGGGTCTCGTCGGCGCCTGGCTCGGGTTCCTCGGCGGTGCGCTCGCCGGGATCATCATGGACGTCATGCTCAGCACGGGCGTGTTCGTCGCGCTGGTCGGGCACGGTCTCGCGGTACTGGGCGCCCTGGTGGCCGTCGCGGGGCTCGGGCAGACGATGGGAGAGCGGGACCACCGACCGGTCCTGGCGAAGCCGCGCGACGAGAGTGAACCGCCAGCCGCGGCCGATACCGAGCACCGCCGCGGCGATGCCCCTGGTCTCTGACGGTCGAGCAGCGGCGCCCTGCGTCGCCGCCGACTGATCAACCGCCGGCGCGTCGGGTGGGTGGTCGGCCCGCGGCGGATCATGGCGGACATCCATCTGGTGGGGTTGACGAACGTGGTGTGCCAGGTAGGCATCGCCCAGAGGGCGGTGGCCGCGGCGCTCGACGCCCCCGACGCGGACGCCGACGTGGCCAGCGCCGCCCGCACGTGGCAGGAGCGCTGCGAGATGATCCTCGATGAGCTCGCCGACTACCCGGTCGTTTGGCCGGACGGCGGCTGGTCACTGCTGATCGACACCGGCGCGCTCGGCCTAACTCCTGCCGAGGCCTCGACCCTGCTGTTCGAGCGCGCGAAGGTCGCGGCCACCCCCATGGCCGGCTGGGGACCGAGCGGGGACGCGTATCTGCGGTTGGTGTTCGCCAACGAGCCGGTCGAGCGGCTCGGCGGCCTCGGCGACCGGTTCCGCCGCACGTTCGGATAGTCCTCGTGTGGTGCCTTGCCCGGTCAGGACCCGGGACGGGCGGCTCGTCCGGGTACATCGACGATGGACCAGTGGCCGACCTCGTTGTAGGCCGAGTCATAGATGGCCGAGCCGTCGCCGGGCTTCATGTCGAAGTAGCGGAGGTTCCCTCCCCAGTACCGCAGGATCCGGCCAAGCTCGCGGACAGCGTTGCCGTCGAAGGCGGTGTCGCCCATGTCCACCTCGAGAACGAACTTCAACTCTTGCCTCCTGATCGCAGTGTGCCTTGGCTGCCTCCGATGACCAGCACCTGATACTTCAAGTGTCTCATTTAAGTGCTTGTTGAGCTTTTGCTTGAGTATTAGCTGGTTGTGAGCGGATGTTCTTAAACTTGGGTCTAAACAGCACGCTGGGAGGCAGGAGATGAGCGGCGCGGAGGGCGGGCTGCGTCCCGTGGACCTTGCACGGGCCGCGGGCGTGTCGAGCCAGCAGATCCGCAACTACGAGGACGCCGGCATCCTGCCTGCAGCGGTCCGAACGGCCGCCGGGCACCGCCGGTACGGCACCACGCAATGGCTGTCGCTGCTCGCGTTCCGGGCGCTCGCGCGCGGATGCGGGCCACAGAGCGCCCAGCAGATCCTGCAGGCCGTGCACGGCGGCGATCTCCCAGGTGCGCTCGCCGTTGTGGACGCCGGCCATTCCGCACTGCACGAGGAGCGGCTTTCGCTGCAGGCCACCGGCGAGGCACTCGAGGCGGTGGCCGGGCGGCCTCCCGATGCCACGCCGCGGGCGGGTATGCGCATAGGGGAGGTGGCCCGGCACCTGGGTGTGCGTGCCTCGGCGCTCCGGGTGTGGGAAGCGGCCGGTCTGCTGGGCTCGGAGCGGGAACCTGGAACGGGCTACAGGCGCTACCGGCCTGCGGACGTCCGGGACGCTGGGATGATCGCGATGCTCCGCCGCGCCGGGTACCGGCTACCTCAGATCCGTCCAATCCTCGAGGGCCTCCGGCGAGAGGGCAGCACGGAGGCGCTGCGCTCGGCTGTCGTGCAGCGGCAGGCGGCCCTCACGCAGCGATCGGCGGCGATGCTCGAGGGGGCGGGGCACCTGCACCGGCTGATCGAGGAGTGCTATGCCTCGGAGCGGCGGTCCGCGTCGGGGTGAGGAACGGTCCGGTAGACCGCTACGGACGCGACGGCGAGCCAGGCCCAGCCGACCACGACGGCCACCCAGAATATCGCCACGCCGGCCGTGGTGGTCGCGGTGGCGGCGCCGACGACGAACCCGACGAGCACGAGGGCGCCGCTGACCCGGGACGCACGGGCGAGGCCCGCGCTCTGCCGCCGGGCGAACCAGGCGCCTAGGAACAGATACGCCGCGCCGAGTGCGAAGAAGCCGATCGCACCGGCGGCCAGGTGCACCACTCCGGACAGGCTGGCCGACTCCGGGACGCCCTCCGGCGCGCCGGGCGGGAAGCCCTGCGCTGGATCGGCGACGAAGACGCCACTGATCACCAGGCAGGCGCCGTACACCGCAATGAGCACCCCGGGCGCTCTAGACGCGGGGCGCTGCGCACGGAGGAATCCGACGCCCGCGGCGACTGCCATCAGGCCGGTGAGGACCAGGTTGAGGATCTGAACCCATCCCCACGGCCCATTCGCCAGCAGGCTAAGGCTGTGCCGGGAGAGATCGAAGCCGTCCCGGACGAACGCCTGGACAAGGCCGACGACCAGGTAGATCGGCCCGGCAATCACGCCGTAGCCGAGCAGTGACCGGGTGACCGCCGCCGAGCGGTCGAACCGCCCGGTGGCGGCGGCGGTGTGGTTCATGTGTCCTCCAAAGGAACGTAAGGCCTACTGCACTAGCGAGTACAGTAATGCACTGATGAGTGCAACAGATCCACGGATTCTCGATCCTCGTGTCCGCCGCACTCGGGCCGCCGTGCTTGATGCGGCCGCCACACTGTTCCTGCGTGCCGGGTACACCGCCACGAGCATGGACGACATCGCGGCCGCTGCTGGCGTGGCCAAACGTACGCTCTACAACAACTTCGCCGACAAGGAAGCACTCTTTCGCGACGTCGTGATGGGAGCCACTTCGATCGCCGAACGGTTCGCCGCCGACACAGCCAGGGAACTCGCCGACCCGCCAGACGTTGGTCGCGCCCTCAGGGACGTCGCCCGTCGACTTGTAAGCGAGGCGACTAGCACGCGGGTGGTGCGGCTCCGCCGCCTGCTCATCGGGGAAGCGCACCGGTTCCCCGACCTCGCCGCGGAGTACTACGTCCTCGCACCGGGCAGAGTGATGGCGACGATCACCACGGCCCTGGAACGGCTTGCGGGCGAGAGACGGCTGCGTGTGGACGACCCGGCCCGTGCCGCGGAACACTTCGCGTTCCTCGTGCTCGGCGCCGCGCTGGACCGCGCGATGTTCAACGGCGACGACATGCCACCGGACCCGGAGGCGCTCGCCGAGCGAGCCGACGACGGCGTGCGTACCTTCCTGGCCAGGTACGGACCGGCAGCAGGCTGACCCGCGCCGCTACGAGTCAGTCTGGTGGGTCGCGATGGTGGGTTCTCGCCATGCGCAGCGCTACGTCGCGCTTGAGAAGGCGATGATCGCGGCCGGGCCGACGATTGCCGGTAGTGCTGTAGCGGTCCCGCCAGCGATAGGCTCGGCGCACAGTCGTCGGCCGAGGAGTCCGCGATGCCCGCCCCCCGCTGGTTGGCGCGCCTGAATCGTGTCGCGCTCAACCGCCTGACCAGTCACATCGCGCCATGGGCGCCGGGCCTCGGCGTGGTCGTCCACCGGGGGCGGCGGTCGGGCCGCACCTTCCGGACCCCGGTCAACGTGTTCCGTCGTGACGGCCGCTTCATCATCGCGCTCACGTACGGGCGCGAGTCCGATTGGGTTCAGAATGTCGTTGCAGCGGATGGCTGCGAGCTCGTCACGCGGCGCCGGCGCCACAAGCTCGCGCACCCTCGCCTCTACCGGGACGAGAGCGCGCAGGAGATGCCGGCGTTCGTCCGGTTCATGCTCCGCCGGGTCGTCAAGGTTCCCGACTTTCTCGCGCTCGAGCCGACAGCAACCGCCGATCAAGGACACACCGGCATCTCCAGCACGTAGCCAGTCAGAAGGACTTGCCGACCTCGGCGGCCCGGGCCATGGCGGCGCGCCGGCCGGAGTCCGGGTCCTGTGTGGCGAGGTTGGGCCGGAAGTGGATCGTCTCGACGTCCGAGATCCCGGCCCAGCGCAGCCAGTCCTCGAAGAACGGTGACTGGAAGTCGGCGCCGAACGCGGGACCGCGGCCCTCCCCGTAGACGGCGCTGGTGTATATGACCGCGGCCTTCTTCCCGCGCAGCAGACCGGTGTAGCCGTGCTCCGGGTCCGGCCCGGCGCCGCTCGGCCCCGGCCCGCAG
>CAZMXH010000043.1:0-8941 GCA_964570165.1 uncultured Actinomycetes bacterium | reverse complement strand
CACGCTGTACTGGCACCACTAGCGGCCGAGCACCTCCACGCCGTCGTAGCGGAGCAGGGGGCCGACCGCATCCGCGACGCCATGCTCACGCTCGTCGCGGGCGTGCTGGGAAATGACGGCGGCACGAAATAGCCGCTTCTAGCGTGTTCCGAAGCCCCCGTCCCTGGTCAGCTCGAAGAGCAGACGGAACCCGCAACGGTACCTTGAGATCGAGGTGGCGGTCATCAGGACTCCTCCGTTGCCGCGCTCGTGCCGACTGGCGCCGTCAGCACGGAGAGCTCCGGGGTGCCTAAGTGCTCCCGGGCGGTGTCGCAACGAAGCGATGAGTTTGCCCTCGTGGCGAAGTCTGACCTTCAACGAGACACCGATTCAACGCAGGGGTTGTGTGCGAGAAGCGGTGCCGACAGGTCCATCGATACGAGGAGCGGACACATGGGCACAGTCACCATTGCGACCTTTCTGACCCTGGACGGGATCATGCAGGCTCCCGGCGGCCCGGATGAGGACAGAGACGGGGGATTCGAGCACGGAGGCTGGTCGTTCCCTTACTTCAGCGATGACATGGGCGCCGCCATCGGCGAGCAGTTCGCCAACGCGGACTGCTTCCTGCTGGGACGCACGACCTACGAAATCTTCGCGGCGAGCTGGCCGAACTTTCCCGACAAGGATGATCCGGTCGCGTCCAGGCTGAACAACTTGCCGAAGTACGTGGTTTCAACGACCTTGACCAATGCCGAGTGGCACAACTCCACCGCCATCAGCGGAGATCTCCCCGCCGAGGTCGCCACGTTGAAGGAGCGCTACTCCGGCGAGATCCAGGTGCACGGCAGTGCCGGGCTCGCGCAGGGCCTGCACGCGCACGGACTCATTGACGAGTACCGGCTGTTCATCGAGCCAGTGGTCCTGGGCACCGGCAAGCGGTTGTTCGAACCGGGCAGCGAGCCGACCGGCCTGCGGCTCATCGACTCCAAGCCCATGGACAAGGGGACGATCCTCGCCGTCTACCGGCCCACCGGGAAGCCGACGTACGGCACATTCGAGATGGAAGATGGGTACGGGCTCGACGACTGAGAGCCGCCGTCGGATACGGCCGCCTGGCTCCGGCCCATCCCGAGTTCGTCACGATCAAGTGGTCGGAGTACGGCGCGCCGGCATGTCGTCGCAAGATGTGACCAGTTGATCATGTGACGGCCGACCGGTCACGCCCGCATGCCTGCTGGCGGTACCGCTCGAGGATGCCGGCCCAGCCGCGGTCGCCGCTCACCGCGTCGTGCATCGCCTGGCCGCCCGATAGCCGGTCCAGGTGACGGTGTTCCAGTTCCACCGTGGTCTGCTCGGGCCCGTCAGCGGTGAAGCGCACCTCGACCTCACTCGCGTGCTCCGGGGCTGGGTCGTAGCGCCATTCGCCATTGATCTGCCACGTGAGCACTAGGCGGTGTGGCGGCTCCCAGGCGAGGACGCGTCCCCCGTCGCACTCGCTGCCGTCGACGCCGCGCTCGTACCACCGTCCGCCCACGTGTCGCTCCAGGACGGCCTCGGCCAACTCTGCTTGCCCGATGTGATAGCCGGGCGGCCACCAGCTGTGGAACGACTCCGTGAATACGCGGAACGCGCGCTCGACGGGGACGCTGACTGTGATCTTCGCATGGACAGCGGGGATCGTTGGCGCGGTGCTCATTCCTGCTCCTGTTCGGTCTCGACGGGCGTCGCTTCGGCAGCTTTCTGAAAGGACGTGAGTGCCTCCGCCCAAACGCGGTCCAGCCACGCCCGCAGCGCGGTGACCCCGTTCGGGTTGAGCCGGTACACCCGTCGAGTGCCCTGGGACTGGCTGACGACGAGGCCGCCGTCCTTGAGCACACGCAGGTGCTGGGACACCGCCGGCCGGCTCACCGGTAGTTGCTGCGCGAGTTCGCCTACGGAGCTAGGGCGCCGGGCCAGCAACTCGAAGATCGCTCGCCGGGTGGGGTCGCCCAGCAGCCCCAAGCCAGCATCTCCGTAAATGTCCACGAACGGTAAGCCTAGACTTACGGTCCGTCTGATGCAAGCACGCGCCGGCCGTCAGAGCATCTGAAGCGGTGCGGACGGTCGGCGCGACGCTCGTCAGACGACGATGCGCAGCGGCTCCTCCAGGGTGGCCTTGAGGTCTCGGAGGAACTCCGCGGCGATGGCACCGTCGAGCGCACGGTGGTCGATCGAGAGCGTGAGCTTGATCGTCCGGCGGGGCACGATCTCGCCGTCGCGGACGACGGGCTCCGCGGTCGCGGCGCCCACGGCCAGGATCGCCGCCTCCGGCGGGTTGATGATGGCGGTGAAGTGGTCGATGCCGTACATCCCGAGGTTGCTGACAGAGAACGTGCTCCCGGTCAGCTCGTCGGGCTTGAGCTTGCGGGAGCGGGCCCGTTCGGCCAGGTCGCGGGCTTCGGCGGCGATCTCCCCAACGCTCTTTCGGTCCGCGTCGCGGATCACAGGAACCATCAGCCCGTCATCCACGGCCACGGCGAGACCGACGTGAACCCGGCGGTGCCGGAGGATCTTGTCGCCGCCCCACGACGAGTTCACTGCCGGGTGTTGCCGCAGCGTGACAGCGCACGCGCGGAGCAGCAAGTCGGTCACGGTGACCTTGGTTCCGGTGTCGGCCAGCCGGTCGTTGATCTCTGCGCGGAAGGTGAGCAGTTGCTCGGCATCGATGACGCTGGTCAGGTAGAAGTGCGGAGTGGTCGCGCTCTCGCTGAGCCGGCGCGCGGTGACGCGGCGGACGTTGGTGAGCGGCACCTCCTCGATGTCGGCCTCGGTGACCGCCGTCTCCACCGGGGCGGGCGCCGGCCGCGAAGGAGCGGCAGGAGCCGCTGCTGCAGGTTCTTCGCGTCCTGCGGCACGGATGGCCTCCTCGACGTCCGCGCGGACGATCCGGCCACGCGGGCCGGAGCCTCGCACCGTCGACAGGTCGATGCCGTGGTCGCGGGCGATCCGGCGGGCCAGGGGTGAGCTGCGCAGCCGCTGAGGCGGTTGGGCTGGCTCGGCCTCCGCTGGCTCGGGTTCCGCCGCCGGCGCTCGGTCGGCTCTCACGGGACGCTCGGGCTCCGCGGCAGGCTCGGCCGCTGCGGCCTTGGGCTCTTCGGCCGGTGCCTCAGGGGCCGCGGTGCTCTCCTCGCCCGGCGCTCGGATCACGGCGATCGGCTGGCCGATCGGGACAGTGGCTCCCTCCTCCACCAGAAGCCGCTCGAGAACGCCCTCGTCGTAGGCCTCGAGCTCCATCGTCGCCTTGTCCGTCTCGATCTCGCCGAGCACGTCGCCGACGCGCACCTCGTCGCCCTCGGCCTTCAGCCATTGGCTGAGGACGCCTTCTTCCATGGTGTCCGACAGGCGGGGCATGACGACTTCTGGCACGGCCGCCTCCTAGTGTGCGAATCGGGTGGCGTCAAGAACTTCGCGGATGACCTTGAGCATGCTGCCTGCATCCGGCAGCGCGGCCCGCTCGAGTGGCTTGGCGTAGGGGAGCGGCACCTCCGCGGCCGCCACCCGGCGAACAGGCGCGTCGAGATAGTCGAAGGCGCCTTCCTGGATCGTGGCGGCGATCTCGGCTCCAACGCCGTAACTCAGCCAGTCGTCTTCGACGACCACCGCGCGGCTCGTCTTGCGCACCGAGGCGCATACGGTGTCGCGGTCCAGCGGGCGCAGGCTGCGCAAATCGACCACCTCGACCGACACGCCCTCATCGGCGAGTTGCCGCGCGACGTCAAGCGCGACAGCCGTGGCGCGCGAGTAGGACACGACGGTGAGGTCGTCTCCCTCCCGTGCGACCGCTGCGGTACCGATCTCACCTACCACCTCACCGTCCGGCACCTCGCCCTTGGTGTTGTAGAGCGCGAGGTTCTCCAACACGATGACGGGGTCGTCGTCGCGGATGGCGGCGGTCAGCAGCGCCTTCGCGTCGGCAGGAGTGGCGGGAGCGACCACCTTGAGGCCGGGAACGTGGGCGTACCACACCTCGATGTTCTGCGAGTGCGTCGCTCCGAGCTGCTGCCCGCCCCCGCCTGGGGTGCGGATCACCATCGGTACGGAGCTTTGCCCACCGAACATCCCGTGGATCTTTGCGGCGTGATTGACGATCTGGTCCATGGCCAGCAGGCTGAAGTTCAGCGTCATGATCTCGACGACGGGTCGCAGCCCGAGCATGGCTGCGCCGACGGCTGCCCCGACGAACCCCTCCTCGGCTATCGGGGTGTCCCTCACCCGGTTCGGGCCGAACTCCGCCAGCAGCCCTGCCGTGATCTTGTATGAGCCTTCGAAGACACCGATCTCCTCGCCCATCAGGAATACCGACTCGTCTCGAGCCAGTTCGCTGCGGAGCGTCTCGCGCAGCGCCTCCCGGTAGCTGATCACTGCCATAGCTCGATCTTCCCGCCAACCGGTCAGCTCGCCATAACCGGGTCGCCGGGCAGCAGGCGCGGCATGTTGGGGACCGGCGTGGCGTACGAGTGCGCGAACAGCTGGTCAGGTGTCGGGTCCGGGCTTTCGTCGGCGAACCGCACGGCCGCATTGACCTCCTCGTCGACCTCGTCGTCGATCCGGATGGCTTCGTCCTCGTCGAGCACCCCCGCGTCGATGAGCTGCGCGCGGAACGCTGGGACCGGATCGTGCTCGCGCGCCTCCTCAGTCTCCTCGCGGGACCGATACCGGGCGGGGTCGACCACCGAGTGGCCGCGCTGCCGGTAACTCACGGCTTCGACCAGGCTGGGCTGCCGTTCCGTTCTTGCCCGGTGCAGCGCCTCCCGGGTGGCGTCCCGGACGGCTAGCACGTCGTGGCCGTCCACCCTGACCCCGGGCATCCGGTATGAGCAGCCGCGCTTGTAGAGCTCGGGCTCGGCGGATGCCCGCTCGACCGGTGTCCCCATGCCGAGCAGGTTGTTCACGATGGCGTACACGATGGGCAACTCCCACAGCGCGGCGATGTTGAGCGCTTCGTGGAACGCCCCGATGTTGGTCGTACCGTCGCCGAGCAGGCACAGCACCGCCTCGGAGTCCGGGCCCGGCTCGCTGCGGTACGCGATCGCCAGCGCGGCTCCGGTGGCCGGCGGCAGCTGCCCGCCCACGATGCCGTAGCCGCCGAGGAACCTCGCGTCGGCGTCGAACAGGTGCATGGACCCGCCCCAGCCACCGGTGACTCCGGTCGTCTTGCCGAACAACTCCGCCATGACGCGGCCCGGCTCGATACCCCTGGCGAGCGCGTAGCCGTGCTCTCGGTACGTGGTGAAGAGATAGTCGTGGGGCTGCGCGGCGTCCATCAGCCCTACCACGGTGGCTTCCTCGCCGAGGTTGAGGTGGCAGTAGCCGCCGATCTTGGCACGCTGGTACATCTCCCCGGCCCGTAGCTCGAACGCCCGGATCAGCGCCATCTGGCGGTAGTAGTCGCGCAGTACGTCGGGCGACTCCTCGGTGAGAGCCACTCGTCCACCTCGCCTTCTCAGGTTCCGGGCGGCTGCTCTTGGAGTACGAACCGCCCTCCGCCGCCCAGGCACTTCGGGCAGATCTCCGGTGCCGTCTCCGCGCGGACGGACTCCCCGCACACCTCGCACACCCACTCCGTGGCGAGATAAGCGACAACGTCCGCGCGGCTGATGATGCCGACCAACTCGCCTCCGGAGAGAACTGGAACGCGGCGGATCCGCCGCTCGACGAGCAGGTGCCGCACGTCGTCGACGCTGGTTGTCTCGGTGACGCTGATCACAGCGGTCGTCATCACGTCACGCGCGGTGGCACCCCGCTTCGCCAGCAGATCGTACTCGCTGACCAGCCCCACGACACCGCCCGCCTCGTCGACGACGGGCACCGCACTGATCCCGTGGCGCCTGAGGAGCCGGGCGACGTCGTGCACCGATGTCTCCGGCTGCGCGGTGACGACGGGCGCCGTCATGATCTCGCCGGCTTGTACCGCCATGCTCGACCTCACCGAATCCGCTGGCGTCCCGTTGCTCACTCCCGCATTCTATGGGTCGCGGCTGGGTCAAATCTGAAGTGTGGCGCCATCCGTCGGCGATGCGCCCGGCTGACTGGCATCGCCATCAGCGCGCACACCCCTGTTAACAACACTTTTTACAAACTAGGCTGTAGAAACCTTCTACGTCGGTGCTGTCCTTCGCTGCCAAGGCGATGACCAACCATCGGGAGATTGCACGAACGTGTTGATGCGTAAGTTCGCGACGCCTCCTGCCGACTACGCTGCGCGATCGTCCGCTGCGATGCCGTTCGGTGTGCTCGGTGCCGCGAGCGTGGTCGCCGGCGGCCTGGTGGCGGCCATCACCGCGCCAGCCGGTCTCGAGCGTGGTTCGTGGGTTGCCGCGTACCTCGTACTGGTCACCGGCGTCGCCCAGGTCGCCCTCGGGGCAGGGCAGGCATATCTCGCGCCGGCGGCTCCGTCGCGGGCGGTCGTCGTGACAGAGTTCGCGGCCTGGAACCTGGGCAGTGCGTCAGTGGTGACCGGCACGTTGATGGGTGCGGTCCCGATCGTGGACCTCGGGGGAGTGCTGCTGGTCGGCGCGCTGGCGCTGCTCGCCGTCACCGTGCGCGGAAGCCGGGTCGGCCGGTGGTGGTTGCGGCTGTACTGGCTCCTCGTCGCAGTGCTCCTGATCAGCGTTCCGGTGGGGCTGCTGCTGGCGCGGTTGTGACGGCGCCCGGCTCGCGAGCGCGCATCTGCCATACTGCGAAGCCCGGAACCCGCTAGTTTCGCAGGAATGATGTCTCACGAGCGTGCGCCGGGCACCGGCAACACACTGATGCTCGCGATGGCGACGGCGGGCTTCGCTCTCAACTTCTGGGCGTGGGCATTGCTCGGCCCGCTCGGACCTTCACTCCGCGACGACCTCGCCCTCTCTGCCACCGAGCAGGCCATGGTGGTGGCCGTCCCGGTGATCGTCGGATCGGTCGGACGGATCCCGATCGGAGCACTTACCGACGCGGTGGGTGCCCGGATCATGTTCCCCGTGGTGAGCCTGCTCACCGTGATCCCGGTCCTCTACCTGGGGCACGTGGCCGAGACCTATGCCGAGCTTCTCGTCGGCGGCTTCTTCCTGGGACTCGGCGGCACCACGTTCGCTATCGGGATCCCCTTCGTGAACAGTTGGTACCCCCCGCACCGGCGCGGAACCGCGCTGGGCATCTTCGGCACCGGTATGGGCGGCACCGCGATCGCCGCCTTCACGACCGTCCAACTCGCCGAGACCTTCGGAAAGTCGTTTCCGTTCGACGTGGTGGCCGTCGTCCTCGCGGGGTACGGAGCGCTGGCCGCGGCGGTGCTGCGGGAGCCGCCCGGGCGCGTCAGCAGCGCCGGCTCCCTGATCCGCAACACGGTCGGAGTCCTCGGACTGCGCAGCACCTGGGAGCTGTCGTTCCTGTACGCGGTGAGCTTCGGCGGCTTCGTTGCCTTCAGCGTCTACCTGCCGACCTACCTGCGCAATGCGTTCGAGCTCACCGACAGCGACGCGTCGCTGCGCACCGCAGGGTTCGTCCTGTTGGCCATCGCCGGCCGGCCGATCGGTGGCTGGCTCTCCGACCGGCTGCACCCCGCTCCGGTGCTCGCCGGGTGTTTCGCCGGGGTCGCGGGGCTCGCCGGTGTCGCCGCGGTCGAGTTGCCGCTCATACCCGTTGGCACCGTCGCGTTCCTCGGGATGGCGGCCGGGCTCGGCGCCGCGGCCGGTGCGTGCTTTGCCCTCGTCGCCACCCTCGCCCCGCCCGACCGGGTGGGCGCCGTGACCGGGTTCGTCGGTGCGGCAGGTGGCCTGGGAGGGTTCTTCCCGCCGCTGGTCATGGGGGCCGCGTACGGCACGCTCGGCGACTACTCGCTCGGATACGTGCTGCTAGCTCTCACCGCCGCCGCCGCGGGCGCCTACACGTGGTTCGTCGTACGGGCCGAAGCGCGGAGAACCGGGGAACCGACGAGGACTCGGCGCAGCGGCGGCGGGGCGCCGGGTCAGCGGGGAACGGGCGGAGGAATCGAGGCCGGCTAGCCCCATTCCCGCCTGGCGGTTTCGATCGCGTGGGCGACCTCGTCGGCCTGCCCCCAGGTCAGGCCGACTTCTCGCGCGCCGGTGACCAACACGAGCGCGCGGACGCGCGCCGACTCGCCCTGGAGCCAGATCTGCAGGCCAGCCGCGTGCCCAGTGTCGACGTCCATGCAGAAAGTGTCGAGCAGCATCTGGCGGTGTGGGCCGCCGTGGTCGGCCGGCTCCCGGCACCATGCGAGCGAGCACAGCTCAGCCTCGGCCGTCATCGGTCCTCCTCCCTCTCATACAGGAAGTGCAGGCGAACCGCATGACGCCATCTTGCACCCATTCGTACCGCAAGAGCATCCTCCTCCGCTGCTTCAGCCGGGCGAGGGAGCGGCGTACCTTAGGACGCGTGACGACTGAGACGAGCGGCGACGCTGTCGTCGACGACCACGGCGCCGCTGGGGCCGAGGAGCTTGAACACGAGCCTGCCGAGGCCGAGATCGACCTGGACGCTCCGACCGGTCATCAACTCGCCGGCGGCGCCATGCGAGGGCTGTCGCTCCTCCTCGTGATCGGCGGCTTGATCGGGGTCGCTGCGTCCTTCGTCCTCATGCTCGAGCGGATCGAGTTGTTCAAGGATCCCAACTACGTCCCGACGTGCAGCTTCAACCCGGTCTTGAGCTGCGGGTCGGTGATGGAGACGTGGCAGGCGCAGGTGTTCGGGTTCCCGAACCCGCTGATCGGGGTGGCGGGGTTCGCAGCACTCACCGCCGTCGGTTTGGCGCTGCTCACCGGCGCCGTGGTGCCGCGGTGGTTCTGGCTGGGGACGCAGGCCGGCGCGCTGTTCGGCATCGGATTCGTGACCTGGCTGACCTACCAGAGCCTCTACAGCATCGAGGCGCTGTGCCCCTACTGCATGGTGGTGTGGGCGGTCACGATCCCGATCTTCATCTGGG
>CAZMXH010000042.1:0-15095 GCA_964570165.1 uncultured Actinomycetes bacterium | reverse complement strand
TACCGGGCTAATTGTTTCGGGCCGTCGGAGTGTTGTTGCCGTACGGGCCGAACCGGAACGACCCGGCGCCGCGGTCGAGAATGTTCCCGAACACGCTCGGCGAGTCGAACGCAGGAAGGCACAGCCAATCGACCGAACCGTCCGGGGCGACCAACGCGCCGGTGTGGCAGTTCGAGAGAAACGCGTAGTCGGCAATCGGCGCGAAGGGCGAGTTCGAGAGGTTCACGTTCACCACTCCTTCATCCCGGAACAGGCACACCTCAACCGTCAGCGCGCGCTCCTCTGCTGGCATCACCCGCACTGGATGAAGTAGCCCATTCGTCGTCGACGCCCTCCTCGGGAAGCAGACCTTTTTGATCGAGGGCATAGAGCAGGATGAATGCAGGTACCACGGTGACCGCCGCGAGCGCCACTACCGTCAGAACCGCGACCAGCGTCCCTGTTGGCGCGGCCGCCGCCGAGACGGTGAGGGTCTCCGGCAGCAGGTAGGGCCATTGCGCCACGCCCCAAGCGGCGACGACGCTGGCAACCGCGAGGATGGCTAGCGCCCGGCCGCCCCGGGCGGCGTCGCGCAGCAAGAGGATGAGCGCTCCGATTCCGCAGGCGACACTGATCGCCAGAACCGGGAGCCCGTACGACGTGAGGCCGGCATACAGTGCAGGGGCGTCGCGGCGGAGGACAAAAGTTCCTACACAACCGATGACGGCAACCGCGACGGCCGAGGCCACCGCCCGTCGGCGGAAGTACTGCGCCGTCCGGCTATCGCCGAGCCGGCGAGCGTCCCATACGAGGTAGACAGCAGCCAGGTAGGCGACCGCGGCCACGGCCAACACGCCGCCGAGTATCGAGGTCGGGTTGATCCAGCTGTTCACCGGGTCGCCCGCCTGGCCACCGGCCGGCACGCGGCCGGACGCGACGCCGCCGGCGACAGCCCCCATGCAGTAGGGCACCAGAACCGACGAGAGCGCGAACGCCCCGCCGAAGACCTTCCGATTACGCGTCGAGACGACGGCCTTACGAAAGGCGAAGCTCGCTCCCCGCATGACGATGCCGATCGCGGCGATCGTGAGGGGTACGAACAGCGTCAGTGTGATCGAGGCGAACACCTCAGCGAAGGCGGTCCACAAGACGACGAAGATGAAGATCAGCCATACGTGGTTGGCTTCCCACACCGGGCCGATCGAATGCTCGATCACCTCGCGTGGGTGCTTCCCCCGCTCGGCTCCCCCGGCGGTCAGGTCCCAGAACCCGGCGCCGAAGTCGGCTCCCGCAAAGACGGCATAAGCCATCACGGCCACGACCAGCACGACGGCTACCGCGGTACTCATCGGGTCCTACTCCGTCAGGCTGAGCGACGGTGGCGGACTTGGGGCGTAGGGCGCATCGTGGTCGATGAATCCACCCGCTCGCCGGAACCGCCTGCTCATTGCGCGCAGGACAAGGATCGTCGTGATGCCGAGGGCTACATAGAGAATGACGATGGCAATGAACGTTATCCAGACCCCAGTGTTCTCCGTGGCCGCGTCTTCGACCTTCATATGGTTGTAGACGATCCACGGCTGGCGGCCGACCTCCGTGACGATCCAGCCCGCCTCCATGGCGATCACGGCCAGCACACCCGCGGCCGACGCCACCCAGAGGAACAACCTGCTCGCCGGGATTCGGTGGCGGAAGATCCAGCTGACGGCATACCACACCGACAGCAGGAAGAGCAGTGTCCCGATTCCGACCATAACGTCCCAGGCAAGGTGGACGATGTTGACTTCCCGCGCATTCGGCCGCTCGTCGACCCGGAACTCGTTAAGGCCTTGGACGACGGTCGCCGTGCCGGTGCTCGGATCGGAGAGCCATGAGGCCAGGCCTGGGATCTTGATGCCGCTGCTCACCGTCCCGTCCTCGTTGAGCCTGCCCAAGATGGTCTCGGGAACGTCGCTGCTGGTCTCAGGCACCAGTTCAATAGCGGCGAATTTGGCCGGCTGGTTGTTGTAGACCCAGCGCGCGAGCGAGTCGCCAACTACCAGTTGAACCGGTGTCATGATGGCGGCGACGGTGAACGCGATGACGAATCCCTGGTAGTGATAGCGGTCACGACGCCCGCGCAGCATGCCCGCGGCGTAGACCGAGGCCACCAGATATCCACCGACCATGTAGGCCGCGATGAGCATGTGAGCCGCTTGCAGCGGCATGGAGTCGTTGAAGATTACCCGGATCGGGTCAACGTCGACTACGTCATTGTCAGAGTTGAGCGTAAAACCGGCGGGCGCGTTCATCCAAGCGTTCGCAGAAACCACTGCCACGCTGCCGAAGATGCCGGCGATGACAATAGGCGCTCCGGTCCAGAAATGAGGCCACGGGCGCAACCTGCGCCAGCCGAATATATAAATGGCAATGAAGATTGCCTCGGCGAAGAAGAACAATCCTTCGAACGCGAACGGGACACCGAAGGCTTCCCCCCATTGGCCCATGAACTTCGGCCACAGCAAACCGAACTCGAAACTCAACACCGTGCCGGTCACGGCACCCACCGCAAAGGTCACCGCCATGTACTTCGACCAGCGTTGAGCGAGTGTGAGAGCGGCTGCATCACCGTGCTTGACCGCCCGGTAGTTGGCAATGAGGGTCATCGCTGCCCAAGAAACGCCGAGCGGCACCAGGATGATGTGGGACATCAGGGTGAAGGCCATTTGTGCCCGTGCCCATGGGACGGGGTCGACAGCGGCGATCGCTGCGAATCCTTCAACTGCCGCAGTCACGACGCCGTCGACCTCCAAGAAGCAGGTGGATAGTCCGGCCGAGAGCGTCATTGCCTTGACATCGCAACCCGAACCCGCTCGTCCGGATCAATGAAATGGCCATGGTCATCCGAGCCCAGGTCGATCTGCACCCACCTGACCCGTCCGGTGAACCGGCTTCCCTCTGTCGTGTAGTCCGCAGTGACCGGGGTTCCCGCTTCCCGTCCCACATCTGTGGTCTCGTCGGCGGAGAAGATCATCGGTTGAGTTTGCTCGACGCGGCCCTTTCCGACCGCGGTCCCGTCGTGGTAGAGGGTCACGTCGCCGCCCTTGGCCAGACCGCCACCGTCGTAGGAGAACTCCATGCGCACTTGGTGTTCGCCGACCGGTAGGGGCTCGCTCGCCGTCACAGCGAACTCGCGAATGCCAAGGACGTTGTAGGTGAACTTCAGCCGGCTGTCCTTCGCGTACAGCGTCCAGCCGCCGAACCGGCCACCCTGGGCGATGATCACGCCTTCGGCGCCCGACTCTGGTATGACGATGTCGGCGGTCACGGAGAACGACTTGTTCTTCACATTGACCACGCTGCTTTCGGACAGCCGTCCCATGCTGCCGAACAGCAGTTGGGAGTTGCCCCTGATGAGCGTCGGGCGACCGGCCAGGTCCGGGTTGAGCCGCTCTCCTGTTCGGTCGTCGAGCGGGATCACGTTGTACTTGGTCGCCTCGATCAGCCACAGCCGCTGAAGTTCGTGCAGGCGTTCGGGCATCTGCGTGGACAGGTCGTTCGCCTGGGTCCAATCCGTGCTCCCGTCGTAGAGCTCCCAGATGTCGTCGTCGAATGCCGGCGGGTCGCCGCCGACGAGGATCCACGGTGTCTTGTGCTTGGTGACCGCGCTCCAGCCCTTGAAGTAGATGCCGCGGTTGCCGAACATCTCGAAGTACTGCAAGTCGTGGCGCTCCGGCGCATCGGCGTCATCGAAGCTGTAGACCATGCTGGTGCCTTCCATCGGCGACTGCATGACACCGTTGACGAACGCCGGCTCCACGATCCCGGCGGCCTCGAGCACGGTCGGTGCGACGTCGATGCAGTGTGTGAACTGGGTGCGACTGCCGCCCTTGTCCGTGATCCGCCGTGGCCAGTGCACGATCGTGCCGTTCCTGGTGCCACCCCAGTGCGAGGCCACCTGCTTAGTCCACTGGTACGGCGCGTTCATGGCCCATGCCCAGCCGACCGAATAGTGGTTGTACGCGGTGGGCGTACCGAACTCGTCGATCTTGGTGAGCATGAACTCGGTCGTCTCCAGGGCGGCCATCCCATTGAAGTTGGCCATCTCGTTGAACGCCCCATTGACGGTGCCTTCGGCCGAGGCCCCGTTGTCACCGATGATGTAGAAGACGAGCGTGTCGTCCAGGATCTCCAGGTCCTCGATTGCGTCGATAAGCCGACCGACGTGGTAGTCGGTGTGTTCCAGGAATCCGGCGTACACCTCCATCTCGCGCTCCAGCACCGGCTTGAGCGCGTCATCCATGTCGTCCCAGGCGGGGATCTCGGCATGGCGTGCGGTCAACTCCGCGTCGGCCGGAACGACCCCCAACTCCTTCTGCCGCTCGAACGTCAGCTCCCGCTGGCGGTCCCAGCCGTGCGCGAACCTGCCCTTGTACCTGTCCGCCCATTCCTTCGGCACATGGTGAGGCGCGTGGGTGGCACCCGGTGCGAAGTACATGAAGAACGGCTTCTCGGGCATCAGCGCCTTCTGCTGCCGAACCCAGTCGATGGCCCGATCGGCGAGATCCTCGGTGAGGTGGTAGCCCTGCTCAGCAGTGGAAGGCGGCTCGATTGGCGTCGTCCCTTCGTACAGGGCGGGATCGTACTGGTTGTTCTCGCCGCCGATGAACCCGTAGAAGTACTCGAACCCACCGCCACCTGACGGCCAGCCGTCGAACGGTCCCATCGGCGAGGACTGCCACACCGGCACCTCGTGGCACTTGCCGAACTGTGCTGTCGAGTAGCCGTTGAGCTTCAGCGTCAACGGCAGCGGCGCCTTCGTGTTGGGCCGCAGCGAGTTGTTACCCGGCGCCGACGTGGCAATCTCGGTGATTCCGCCCATGCCGACGGAGTGATGGTTGCGACCGGTAAGTAGGGCCTGCCGTGTCGGGGCACACAGAGCAGTGGTGTGGAACCGCGTGTAGCGCAGGCCGCCGCCGGCCAGGCGCTCCGCAGTCAGGGTGTTCACCGGGCCACCGAAGGCGCTGGACGCACCGAATCCCACGTCGTCCAAGAGGATGATCAGCACGTTCGGCGCGTCCTCTGGTGGAAGCAATGGCTCGATTGCCGGGTACGACGAATTCGGGTCCTTGGCGTCGTAGGTGGTCAGCCCCGGTGCTGGCCGATCAGGAATCGGAAGCGTTGCGCGCAGATGGCGATCTGGCCGACGGGCCATGACGTCTCCCCTTGATGTGTACGGCGCGACGTGGTCGGTGCTCGCAGTACAGCACTCCCACAAGTGCTGGCCATCACCCTGCAGGGATGAGACGTGCTTCGGGTCCGGTGTGGGTAGAGGCGTTAAGGGCGTCCTACGCAGACAATGCGTTCAGGTCAGGCGGTGACCACGCTCGTTGCTGCGGGCTAGCTCGCGGCAGATCAACGATCACGTCCTACGTGTTCACATCTCCAGCCCGCTGAGGGTGCGTACCGGCCACACCTCGAGCTCGCCGACCTCCGCCTCCGGGATTCGTGCGGCGATCTCGGTCGCGCGGTCGATGCTGTCGCATTCGACGAGGTAGAAGCCGGCCAGGTGTTCCTTCGCCTCGGCGAACGGCCCGTCGGTCGTCGTCACCTCCCCATCCCGAACAGTGACGCGCTTGGCGAGGGACGGATCGGCGAGCGACTCTGACACGATCATTTCGCCCGAGGCTGCGAGCTCCTCGTTGAGGGCGGCGTAGATCTGCAGGCCTGCGGACTTCTCGGCCGCGGGCAGCTGCTCCCAGAGCTTCCTCGCCTCCGGATTCGTATAGATCAGGACCAGGTACTTCACGGGTGCCTCCACAATCCCTCCCGATTCTGTCACCGGGATGTCGAAACGAGAGCCGCAGCATCTACTACCTCATAGCCGTGCCCACAGGGCGCACCTGACACAGAAAGGGGAAGTGATCATGGCCGACGCAACCAAGGCTCATATCGCAAGCGTGCGGACCGTAGGCGTGCCCGTCACCGACCAAGACCGGGCGCTCGAGTTCTACGTCGACACCCTGGGCTTCGAGAAGCACCTGGACGCACCTCTCCCACAGCTCGGTGGACGCTGGATCGAGGTGGCACCGCCCGAATCCGCCATCACCATCGCATTGACACCCGCCCACGAGAAGTCACCGGCCGGCGTCGATACCGGAATCCGCTTCACGACCGATGATGCGACGTCATTGCACAGCGAGCTGGCGGCACGCGGGGTGGCTGTCGACGAGTTGCTGCGCTGGGAAGGCATGCCGCCGATGTTCGACTTTCGCGACCCGGACGGCAACGTGCTGTACGTCAGCCAGAGCGAAGACGCATGACAGCTGCGAAGGGCTCCGCCAGCAACAGAGCCATCACGCCTGAGTCAACGGCCTCTCCTTGCCGATGCCGGCCAGCTTGTCGGGGTTGTTCACACCGTAGAGCGCGGTGACCTGGCCGGCGTCCACCTCGACGCTGATGACGGCGTGGATGGCACCGTCGTGCTCGATGACGACGGCCAGTGCTCCGTTGATCCATCTGGAGGAGACGGAGATCCCTTCAGTACGCGCGAAAACCGCCAGGAAACGGGCGACTGGGTCGGCACCCCTGATCGGCCTCGGGGCCGCATGGGCCAGTCCGCCTCCGTCGCCGACAGACACCACGTCCGGGGACAGCACCCTGAGGAGAGCGTCGATGTCCCCGGTTCGGATGGCGACCAGGAGCCGCTCGACCACCTCGGCGTGCTCGGCCGGGGACACGCGTACCCTTGGGCTCCGGGCCTGCACGTGTGAGCGAGCCCGGTGGGCGATCTGCCGGACGGTGGCCGGTTTCTTGTCGATGGCTGAGGCGATCTCGTCGTATGGCAGCGCGAACACCTCGCGAAGCACGAACACGACGCGCTCGGCGGGCCCGAGCGTTTCGAGCACCCGCAGCATTGCGATCGAGACGTTCTCGGCGAGCTCCACCTCTTCGGCGACATCCGGTGCGGTCAGCAACGGCTCCGGGAGCCACTCACCGACGTAGGTCTCGCGCCGACGAGTGAGCGTCCGAAGCCGGTTGAGCGCCTGGCGGCTCACGATCCGGAGCATGAACGCACGCGCGTCGCGGACTTGGGAGTGGTCGACCTCCGCCCACTGCAGCCAGGTGTCCTGGACGACGTCCTCGGCCTCGACCACCGAGCCGAGCATCTCGTAGGCAACAGTGAACAGCAGCGCACGGCGACTCTCGAACTCGGCGGTGAAGGACGGGGCGGTCATGCCGAGGCGAGACCGCTCGACCCCGACACGGCCAGCGGAGGCAACCCGCACCGGTCGGAGAATCCCTGCGATGCGAACGGACCGATCGCGACGTTCATCCGAGACATCACGTTCGCCAATGTCACGAAGGCCGTCAGCTCCAGCAGCGCCGGTGCGCCGAGTTCGGCGAGCAGGCGCGCGGAGAGCTCGTCAGTCACCGTCGGCGGGGTCTGGGACACCGCCTCGGCGTATTCCATCACGTCGCGCTCGAGGGCGGTGAAGACCGTCGACTCGCGCCACCGGGGCACCTCGCGCGCCTTATCGACGTCGAGTCCCTCGTGGTGGGCGGCGAAGTAGCCCAGGTCGAGACAGAACCGGCACCCGACCAACGCCATCGTTGCCATGTGCGCGTACACCTTGAGGCTCTTGTCGCAGGCATCCCACTTCTCGGCCTTCCTCGACGTCCCCATGATGGTCATCATCACCTGTTTGTTCTGCCACATCACCCCGATCTGCTCAGGTACCTCCCCGAGCATCCTCATGGCGAGCCGCTTGGCGAGTGCTCCCTGGATGCCGGTGATCTCGGTCTTTGGAATGCGGTACTCGCTCATCGCGCCCTCCTGGCGTCGCTGGTCGATCAGCACTAAGTCACCAGACAACGGGCGGATGTGACACGTCATCTCTCGCCGGCCTCTGCCGCATCCCGACGAGGGTGCCAAAGCGGCATTGTTGCCGCCTCGAAGCTTACGTTCTGCCGAGGCTCGTACTAACGTTCAGCCGAGGAGTGAACTTGCATTCAGCCGAAGCCTTCGCGGTCGTGAAGTCCACCCCCAGTAGTGTCGTGGTCACCATCGCGGCCTCCGGTGTGGCGTGACCTCACTCACATGTGGTTCCTGCCGCGCTGTCGGCGGAAGAACTTCCTGATGTCCGCAATGAGCAGGTCTGGTGCTTCCACGGCGGCGAAGTGTCCGCCGCGGGTGAATTCGGTCCAGTGCACGACGTTGTGCTCGCGCTCGGCGATGCGCCTGATTGTCGGGTCGGTCGGGAAGAGTCGGTGAGCTCCTTGACGTAGCTGACCGGGACTCCGCGTGACCAGCCGACCCCTGGCAGGTCGACCGGCCAGCGCGCTCGATCCAGCCGGGCTCGCAGGTCGTCGAGGTCGTCTTCGGGGATGATGATCCGGAAGTCGTGCAGGTTGCTCATGTCGGCCTCGACTCGGCGATGTTCATCATTGGCCGGCTCGCTCGGACCAGGCATCGAGGCCGTCGGGCGTGAGGACGGCGTCGAATCCCCGGTCTACCGCGCCGGTCAGGTGGCTGTGCGGTCCTAGGGTCGTGGTTGCCAGGGCTGGTGGGTTGGCACGATGGAAGCGCATCAGCGCGGCCCGGTAGCTGGACTCGAACGCAGCCGGCGATGCCTCTGCGATATCGACGGCGAGCCCGGACAGGGTGATGATATCCGGATCAGTCGCGTTGACCAGTCCGCCGATGCCGCGGCCCAGCGCCCGCGCAGTTGCCTCGACCGCTGACCGGGCAGTCTGGTCGCCGGCGGCAGCGGTGATGATCTGCTCTGCCCGGGTGCGCGGGTTGCGGGGCGGTGCCTCCCCGAGAAGGTGCGCCATCGCCCGGCCGCCGACCTCGAGGTCCCAGCAACCGCGCGCCCCGCAGGGACAGGACCGGGCGGGATCACCGAAGGGCAGGTGACCGAACTCGCCACCGGCTCCGGTCGCCCCGTCCACCGGGGTACCGTTCACGACCAACGCGCCACCGACGCCGACCTCGACCATCAGGTGCAGCACGACCCGAGCCCGCGCGCCAGCCCCGCGTCGTGCCTCGGCCATGCCGGCCAGCGTGGCGTCATTGCCGACGAGCAGCGGCATCCCGGGGTAAAGCCGGAGCGGTTCGAGGCTGACGTCACGCCATCGAAGGCCGGACGCCTGAACGACCTCGACCCCGCGCACCGTGCCGGCGACGGCAACCGAGATGGCCGCGAGCCGTCGGGCATGCCGCTGATGGACGTTGTACACGGCCTCCCGGAGGTGACCGAGCACGGCGTCGGGCCGTCGGCTCACGTGCCGCCCGGAAAAATGCTCGACAACACCACCTCCGAGCTCGGCCACGGCCACCCGCCACTGCTCATGACTGATGTCGATCGCGCATACAAGGGGTCCTTCCCCGTGCGGTACCAGCATTGGAGACGGCCGCCCTCGCTCACCGGTAGATCGCGAGCCGGCCTCGTCGAGCAGCTGTAACCGCTTCAGCCGGGCCGTGATGTCAGCAGCCGAGCCACTGCTGAGCCCGAGCACGCGCATCACGTCCGCCCTCGTCACCGGCTGGTGCGCATGTACGTGGCGCAGTACCGCCACCGCGCCCTGGTGCCGCAGGACGCGTGCGCGGTGAGCACTTGTTGACATTGGCATCACCGCCCTCGCACTATTATCCTCGCCGCGCGAGGATAATGGCTCCCGTTGGGATGGAAGGAACCTCGCAGGCATGCCGAGCACATCGACGCAGCCGGGGCCGGGGTGGCTGCGAGCCGTCGCCGCCGTACTGCTGGACATGGACGGCACGTTGGTCGACTCCGACGCCGCTATCGATCGGGCATGGGCCCGGTGGGCCGCGGAGCTCGGGATCGCCGCGTCCGCCGTGCAGCAGATCGCGCACGGCAGGCCCGCACTGTCCACGATTCGTGACGTAGCGCCTTGGCTGGACGACCATGCGGCGCAGCGAGCGGCCGATCGGCAGATCGACCTGCAGGTCGGCGATGCGGACGGCACTGTGGCGCTTCCGGGTGCGACCGAGTTGCTGACCGTCATCGACGGTCTCGGCCTGCCGTGGGCCGTTGTGACCAGCGCCGACTCAAGGCTTGCCAAGGCTCGGCTGCGCGCGGCCGGCATAGCAGCGCCGCTGCTGGTCACGATCGACGACGTCCAGGCCGGCAAACCCGACCCTGAGCCCTATCTGGCGGCCGCCGCTAGGTTGGGCGTCGATCCCGCGAGGTGCCTGGTCGTCGAGGACTCGCTCGCCGGGATCGAGGCGGGCCGGCGGGCGGGTGCCCGGGTTGCGGCGCTGCGCGGCTACCCTGCTGACCTCTCGATAGAGACGTTGGCAGAGCTGGCGGAACTGCTGGCGAGAGCCTGCCGCCGGCGGCAGTGATGCCGCCGGACGACTGGCTCTCGCGCACGGCTCGGGTCGGAGCCCGAACCCAAGGTCCGCACCTGATCGGAACCGGCCGATGGCCTCAGTAGTCGTACGGGTCGCCGCCCTCGTCGCTGGGTGCGCCGCTCGAGCCTGCTGCCGCGGCGACGCGCCACGTCAAGGTCTGACCGTCGAACGTGTCCGAGAGGCCGTCGCCGTTGATCTCGCCTGACGAGTCTTCGGCGAACGTGTACAGCGGCGCGCCGTCGAGCGTGACCTGATTTGCACCGTCCGGCCGGGCGACTACACCAAGCTCGGCACCGTCGACGTCGCCGGATGGGGTGTCAGTGTCGGTCGTCAGGGGCTCCCAGAAGGCGAGGCAGCCGTCGCTGACGCACAGTACGTCGCCGCTGGCCTGCTCCTCATCGGAGAAGTAGAGGGGAAGGCCTTCGGCGGTGACCAGGACGCTGCGGCCGTCCACCTCGGCGGTGGAGACGGCGTCATCGGTGGTGGAGGCGGCTGTCGATCCGCCGTCACCACCGCCGCAGGCGGCAACGAGCGCCACCACAGCCAGCAGGCCCGGTACGGCAAGGCGGCTGACCATACGGTTTCGGTTACCCACGGGTGTGAGCTCCTTGGAGTTCTCATCGGTGTACTTGTCGCCGACGTCGGCGCCCGAGCCAGGCCGGCCACCGGCCAGCTGAGCGAACAGGAACGCGCCGAGCAGCACGACGGTGGCCGCCTCGCTGACTCGTGAGAGTTGGAGCATTTCCGGGTGGAATCCCGGCTCCATGAATCCGAACAGAGGCCTGCGTTCCGCGATCGTCAGCATGGCCAGGGATACCCCTGACAGCCCGATGCCGCCTAGGGCCAGCAGCCTCACGAGCACGCTTCCCCAGCGCGGGATGAGCCGCTCGGTCGGAAGCAGCAGTCCGATGGCAAGGAGCGCCGCGGCCACGAAGTTCAGCAGGAACAGTGGGCCGATCGTCTCGATCTCGGCGTATCCGTCGAGGTACTCCCTCAGATGCACGCCGCCGACGACGAGCAGCGACACGGCGCCAAGCCGTCGCGCCGCCTGCCAGATACCGTTTTGATTCATCAGCCTTTCCCTCGTCTCGATTTGGCTGTGGGTACTACGACGAGGTGCGCTGCAGGGATTGACCCCGGCTGCGATCTGTGACCTATGCCACGTCCGATAGGTTCAGTGGACGCCGACGGTCAACCCCCGTGGTGAATTGAGGGCGGACGCAATCCATCTGCGTCGCTCGTACGTAGGAAAGACGTGAGGGTGTCGGACGAGGCGCTGCTCGCCGGCATGGCGTCCGGGGATGCCGACGCGACCGCAATGTTCGTACGCCGCCATCAGGCCAGGGTGTACGGGCTGGCGCTCACGGTTGTGGGTACCGCGGCGGACGCGGAGGAGGTCGCTCAGGAGGCATTCGTCAGGGCGTGGAAGCACGCCGGGAGCTTCGACCCGCGACGGGGCCGGGCATCCACGTGGCTGTTGGCGATCACCCGGAACGTGGCGATCGATGTGCTGCGGGTACGGCGGGACCTGCCGGTCGACCCCTATGCGATGGCGGAGTTGCTCGTTGCTGGTACCGACGACAGCGACCGGCGCGCCGACAGCGACCGCATTTCGGCGGCACTGCGGTCGATCCCGCGCGAGCAGGCCATCGCCGTGGTGCTGGCCGCGTACTTCGGCCTCACTGCACAGGAGGTCAGCGAGCATCAACACATACCGTTGGGAACCGCGAAGACTCGCATCCGTACCGGACTCGCGAGGCTGCGATCGACGTTGGAGGTGAGCCGTGGGCGACCGGACACAATGCGCTGAGCTGGCCGAACTGCTCGCCGAAGTCGCCACGGGGGTGGCCAGCGGCCCCGACCGGGCACGGGTCCTGCGTCACCTCAGCGCCTGCGACGACTGCCGCCGCGAGTTGGACGACCTGACACAGGTCGCGGACGAGGTGCTGCTGATCACGCCCGAGCGCGAGTCTCCCGCCGGGTTCGAGGGCGCGGTGCTCGACCGCATAGCCGCGCTCACGCCACCGGCCGAGCCTGTCGCCCGCCGCCGTTGGGGCTTCTGGCGGCCGGTCCTCTACGCGGCTGCCGCCAGCATCTTCGCAATCGCGGGAGCGGGCGTGGCCTGGCAGGCGACCTCGGACGAGCGTGAGCTGGCGGCGGCCTACCAGAACACCCTCGATGTGGCCGATGGCCGCTACTTCTCCGCCGTCGACCTGGTCGGGATGGACGGCATGTCCGCTGGAACGGCGTTCGTCTACGACGGCTCGCCGTCATGGCTGTTCGTCGTCGTGAGGGACGCACCGGCGGGGTCGTACGACGTCATCCTGACTGCCGGCGGCCGGTCCGCCACGGTCGCGACGTGCACGGTCGATCAGAGCACGTGCAGCGTCGGCGTGACGCTCGACCCCGGCACCTACCCCGTCGACGAGGTGCGCCTCGTCTCCCCTGACGGAACCACCCTACGGTCGGAGCAGGGATAGGTCGCTCAGAAGCGCTGACAAGTGTGTCCTGTGCCTACCGCAGCGTCCCGCTGATCAGTCCCATGACGGTTGAGCCGAGGGCGGACCGAAGACCTTGCTGCTGGACATGTCGGAGCTGCTCGGGCAATAGGGTGGGGACCCGTGTCGCGTATGCACTTTGACCAGATGGCCACCGAGTACGCGCAGGCACGGCCGCCCTACCCTGTCGCTGTCTTCGACACCCGCGAGGCAGCAGGCGTCATCGGCAACGGTCTGCGCGTCCACGAGATCGGCGCCGGCGCCGGGCTCGCCACGATAGAACTCAGCCGCCGCGGCAACGAGATCGTGGCGATCGAACCAGGTGCACGGCTCGCTGCGATGCTGAGCGATGCCGTTCCTGGCGTGAAGGTCCTCACCGCGCGGCTCGAAGACGTTCAGCTGCCCGACCACAGCTTCGACTCAGTGGTCGCAGCCACCTCCATGCACTGGGTGGACCTGTCCGTGGGCCTGCCCAAGCTCTACCGGTCACTGCGCCCACGCGGATGGCTTGCCATCTGGCGGACGATCTTCGGCGACGACAACGTCGAGACTGAGTTCCGCAGCCGGGTGAACCAGATCGTGTCCGCACAGGGCCAGCAGCATGACCAAGCACCCGGCAGGGAGCAGCGGCCCACGATGGAGGAGTTGACCGCCGGAGGCTGGTTCGAGCCCGTGCGCACCGAGCACTGGCACTGGTCGATCGACCTGAACGCCGACCAGATCGGTCGGCTCTTCAAGACGTTCAGCAACTGGAGCCCCGCCGAAGCCGAAGCCGCCGCCCAAGCAGCCGAAGGTCTCGGCGGCCTGGTCACCGAGCACTACCAGACCGTCCTGCATCTGCTGCGCCGCACGCCGCTTGAGTCCGTCTGATACACCATCGAGCCGCCGCTGATGTTTCCGCACGATCTGCGGCTCGAAGGAGGCATGGACATCCCGCGGCACGTCAATCTCCAGGGGCCCGCCAGGGGCGTGCATGGCATACACCCGATGGAGGACGAGCGGACCATGCGGGTGGTCGTGACCGAGCAGGACATCGGGGGCCTACCGAGCCGACGCTGGCGGATCTCAGCTAGGCGCTGAGGAAAGTGTTCGGGACGGATTTTGGGGGTCCACAGTCCGACATGGCTCTCCAGGTTCAGCGACGCCACCCGGCAGGCCGCGGCCTACCGTGACAGACGGGTGCTGCTCGCAGGAGATGCCGCGCACATCCACGCTCCCGCGGGCGGGCTGGGGATAGGCCTCGGTGTGCAGGATGCGGTCAACCTCGGGTGGAAGCTCGCCCAGGTGGTCAAAGCAATCTCTCCCGACGCCCTTCTGGATACCTATCACTCCGAGCGGCACCCGGCCGGAGCCCGCGCGTTGAGGTACACCATGGCGCAGACGACCTTCCAGCGCGCCGACCCACGGCAAGAGGCGGTTCGTGACCTCATCGGCGACATGTGCGCTTCGACGAGCCGCGCAAGCCGCTCGCCGGGCTCATCTCCGGACTCGACGCCGCCTACAACTGCGGCGATGGACACCCGTTGCTCGGACGCCGCATGCCCGACCTCGACCTCATCACGCCCAACGGCCCGCAACGGGTCTTCGCGCTGCTCCATGATGCCCGGCCGGTGCTGCTCAACCTCGGTGAATCCGGCAGCATCGACATCACCCCGTGGGCGGACCGCGTCAAGCACATCGATGCCGAATACACCGGGACGTGGGACCTACCCGTCATCGGAACCGTCCCCGGTCCGACGGCTGTGTTGATTCGACCCGACGGGCAAGTGGCACGGGTAGGCGATCGAACGCAGACAGGTCTCATGGAAGCCCTCACAACGTGGTTCGGGCCGATCGCCTCGGCGGCACCGGCGGTATCGCCGCCGGCGTGCCGGACCAGACTGCCGCATCGATGTCGTGATGACCGCGCAATGCGACGGCGGCCAGTTGCAGCCCTACGGCCCACCCCTCGGTTCGCTCCGCGAGGGTGGTCACGCTTTCCGGTGGAAGATCGAGTCCCCAGCACTGCCGCAACGCGGCTGCGGCCTCGTCACCGGTGAATCTCAGGTCGTGAGCCCGCAGCTCAACAAGCTCACCCTGGGCACGCAGCCGTGGCAGCGGAAGCGGCGGGTCACCTCGGCTGGACACGACGACCCGCAACCCGGGCGGGCGGCGAGCCAGCAGCAGCGTGACGTCCTCGTGGATCGGTGGTGAGTCGATCACGTGGTAGTCGTCGAGGATCAGTGTCACATCGTCCGGCATTTCCCCCAATGCGTCGG
>CAZMXH010000041.1:0-15162 GCA_964570165.1 uncultured Actinomycetes bacterium | reverse complement strand
CGCGGGCGTGCGCCGGGGACCCGGCCCGCCGATCGTGATCGGCACGGTCTGCTGGGCCGGCTTCGGCAGCGCCGGAGAGTCGGTCAGCGTGTAGTGCTCGCCGCGGAAGCTGAACCGCTCCCCCACTGGCGTGCGCCACAGCCCGGTGATGACCTCGAGTTGCTCCTCGAGCAGGTCGAACCGGTTCGGCGGGAACGGGATGCCGTACGCCCGGTGCTCCGCGTCGAACCACCCCGCGCCGAGGCCGAGCTGGACCCGCCCGCCGGACATCTGGTCCACCTGCGCGACCTGGATCGCGAGCACCCCCGGATGCCGGAACGTCACCGGCGAGACCAGGGTGCCAAGCCGGATGCGCGACGTCTCCCTGGCCAGGCCTGCGAGGGTGATCCACGCGTCGGTCGGGCCGGGCAGGCCGTCCGTCCCGTCCCCCATGTGCAAGTAATGGTCGGAGCGGAAGTAGCCGTCGAAGCCCAGCCGCTCCGTAGCCTGCGCCACCCTCAGCTGGTCGTCGTACGAGGCGCCCTGCTGGGGTTCGGTGAAGATCCGAAGCTGCATGCGTACAGCCTCGCACGGACGGCGCGGCCGGACCCTGGAGGCCTGGAAGTCAGCGACCGCGCCGCCGGTGAGCGGACTCGGACTGCCAGGGCACGCTGGTGATCATCACGCCGGGGGTCAACCCGAGCCGCCGCTTGAGCCGCAGCGCGCTGCGGTTGTGCAGCAGGTGCTCCCACCAGCGGCCGACGGCGTACTCGGGGATATACACCACGACGACGTCACGCGGACTGGCCCGGCGGATGCTCTTCACGTACTCGAGGACGGGCCCGGTGATCTCCCGGCTCGGTGCGTCCAGCACCTTCAGCGGTACCGGGATGCCGCGCCGGTCCCACTCGTCGGTCAGCCTGCGGGTGCTGGCCATGTCGACGCTCACGGTGACGGCCTCGAGGAGGTCCGGCCGGCTGGTCCTGGCGTACGCGAGCGCGCGCAGCGTGGGCTTGTGCACCCTGGACACCAGCACGATGGCGTGGACCCGTGAGGGCAGCAGCCCGGCTGCCCTGCCCTCGGGAGCCGCGAGCTCAGCGGCGACGGCGTCGTAGTGCCGCTGCGCACCCATCATCAGCAGGGCGAGCACCGGCACGGCCAGCACGACGACCCAGACCCCATCGGTGAACCCCGTCACGGCGACCGTCACCGCGACGACGGCGGTGAGCCCGGCACCGGTACCGGCGAGCACCCGTGAGACTGCGGCATGCCCTCGTTCGTGGGTATGCGTGGGTTCGGCGAGCACGCGCGACCAGTGCTTCACCATGCCGAGCTGCCCGAGGGTGAAGGCCAGGAAGGTCGCGACGAGATAGAGCTGCACCAGTGCCGTCACCGACGCGCCGAACGCCGCGACGGCGGCTGCCGCGGTCACCCCGAGCGCCGCGACCGCCGCCCGGCTCGCCTGCCGGTCGCCGGGGTGTTGCAGCTGCCGGGGCAGGTAACCCCGCGCCGCCAGGATGGAGGCGAACCATGGCAGGCCGCCGAACGCGTTGCCGGCTGCGACGAGCAACACCAGCACCGTGGCCGCCTGGACCGCCGCGAACCCGACCGTGGCGTCGCCGAACACCGCGGCCGCAAGCTGCGCGATCACCGTCCGCTGCGGCTCAGCCTCACAGTCGAAGCCGACCAGGTCACACGGGTCGCGCGCGTAGCGCACATCGGTGACGACCGCGAGTGCGGTGATTCCCGCGAAGAGCAGCATCGTCGCGCCGCCGGCCAGCAGCAGCGTCGCCGCAGCGTTCGCCGGTCGTGGCCTCCGGAACACCGGGACGCTCGTCGCGATCAGGCCGATTCCGGCTGCGGCCACGCTTCCCGTCCCGAACGCCCGCAGCGCGAGCACGACGAGGGCTACGGCGGAAAGGTCGCCGAGACTTGACCGGACTTCAAGCTCAGCGCTCTCCGCGACGGGCGCGGCATCGAACGCGGCCTGTCCGAGCCCCGTGGCGACGAGCGCGAGGATGGCGGCCGCGAACAGGTAGGCGGGGACGGCGGCGGCCGGGCCGTGCTGCCGAGCAGTCGCCATGTTGAGCACCGCGACGGCGCCGACGACCCCCACCGCCACGGGCACCTGCGCACCGTGCATACCCGGGAACGCCGACACCAGGTTGTCGACGGCCGCCGCGACCGCGACCGCCACCGTGAGGACGTATCCGATGAGCATGGCGGCACCCGTGGCCACGCCCGCGCGCGAGCCCAGGTTGCCTGCCGCCGAGTAGCTGCCGCCTCCGCCGGGATAGGCATGAACGACCCGCCGATATGACGCAACGAGCACCGCCACCAGCACCACAACGGCCGCGGCGATCCACGGCACCAGGTACAGGTAGGCGAGCGCGCCGAGCGTGAGCACGACGAGAATCTCCTGCGTCGCGTACGCCACCGTGGACAGCGAATCGGAGGACACCGCCGACATCGCGGTCTGCCGCGGCAACGGTTCCCGCTGCCGGGGGTTGGGTGCCGGCCTCCACAACAGGATCCGCTTGGAGAGGTCAGCGACGCGCGACACGATGCTGCATGTTATGGCCTAGGGTCAGGGTCATGTCGGGCAGTCACCCGATGTACCGTCAATACAGACGGAGGAAGGACCGGCGTGTACGTCGTGATCATGGGATGTGGCCGGGTCGGCTCGACGCTGGCGCACATCCTGGAGTCCCGGGGCAACACGGTAGCGGTCATCGATCAGAACCCTGACGCGTTCCGCCGCCTGTCGCCCGGGTTCGAGGGGCCGACCGTGACGGGAGTCGGCTTCGACCGAGAGATCCTGCTCGAAGCCGGCATCGACCGAGCGGACGCGTTCGCCGCCGTCAGCAGCGGCGACAACTCCAACATCATCTCCGCCCGGCTGGCCAGGGAGGTCTTCGGCGTCGAAACCGTAGTGGCCCGGATCTACGACCCGGGCCGGGCGGCGGTGTACCAGCGGCTAGGCATCCCGACCGTCGCCACGGTGCGATGGACGGCCGACCAGATGCTGCGCCGGCTGCTCCCCGAGGGCTCTGAGACGGAATGGGTCGATCCATCTGGCTCGATGCAGCTCGCCGAGGTGCATCCGGCCAAGGAGTGGTTCGGCCACCCGGTCACGGAGCTCGAGCAGGCGACCGGAGCCCGCGTCGCATTCCTCACCCGGGACGGCGACGGGCTGCTGCCCGAGCCCGACACCGTCATCCAGGAAGGCGACCTGGTGCACGTGGTCATGCGTACGGAAGAGGCGGAGAAGGTCGTCCACGCATTCGAGAACCCACCGGAGGTGGAGGTCTGATGCGGGTTGCCATCGCCGGGGCAGGAAACGTGGGGCGCTCGATCGCCGCCGAGCTCATCGCGAACGGTCACGAGGTGCTGCTCATCGACCGCGAGCCGCGGGCGATCAAACCGGATGCCGTGCCCGAGGCCGAGTGGCTGCTGGCCGACGCCTGCGAGCTGTCGATGCGCGAGGAGGCGGCCCTCGAGCGGTGCAACGTGACCATCGCCGCCACCGGCGACGGCAAGGTCAACCTCGTCGTGTCCCTGCTGTCCAAGACCGAGTTCGGGGTGCCCAGGGTCGTCGCTCGCGTCAACCATCCGAAGAACGAGTGGCTGTTCACCGAGGCCTGGGGCGTCGACGTTTCGGTGTCCACTCCGCGGATCATGAGCGCGCTCGTCGAGGAGGCCGTGAGCGTCGGCGACCTGGTGCGGCTGTTCACGTTCCGGCAGGGGGACGCCAACCTGGTGGAGCTCACCCTGCCTGAGGACTCGCCAATGGTCGGCATGGCCGTCGGCGACATCGCCTGGCCCGTCGACACCACGCTGGTGTCGGTGATCCGCGGCAAGCACGTCCACACGCCGTTGCCGGACCTCCCGCTCGAGGCCGGCGACGAACTGCTTCTCGTCGCCACCCCGGAGCGCGAGAAGCAGCTGGAGGCGCTGCTGTCGCCGCTCGCGCACCCTCTCGCGGAATAGATCCCGGTCGCGGACCGGACAACTCGCTGACCGGCGTCGAAACCCGCGCCTACCCTGACGGCTCAGCGCCTGGGGTGGCGCGGGCTACTGGCCGGCAGCCTCCCGCTCTCGCGCCTGGTAGGCCCGGTAGGCGGGGCGGATGATGACCCACGACAGGTACGCGACGAGCAGGAACAGCGGCCAGCTCATCGCCAGCCTGGCGGTGGCGAGCCACCCGAGTTGGTCCTCACCGGAGAGGTAGAGCGGCACCTGCACCGCGAGCCGGAGGGCGAACATCGCCACCCACAGCGCACTGGCCAGCGTGTACGCCCGGAACTGGGCCCGATCCTTGCGCCACGACGTCCCCTGACCGGTGACGAACCCCACCAGTACGCCGAGCAGCGGCCAGCGCACCAGGATCGACACCAGGTACGCGAGCCCGTAGCCGACGTTGGTCAGGATTCCGGGCAGGAACACGTCTTCGGCCTGCCCGGAACGCGCCGCGAGGAATGCGGCGAGTGCCAGGCCCAGGAGCCCCGCCACGACGTTCTGCAGCGGGTCGCGGCGCAGCAACCGGATCACCGCGAGCACGGCCCCGGAGGCCAGCGCCGTCCACAGCGCGACTGTCAGATCGCGACCGCCGGTCAGGTAGACGACCGTGAAGAGCAGCAACGGCAGCCCAGCGTCGAGGAACGCGCCCGGGCTGAGCACGTTGGCCGCCTGGAACCTGTCGTCCGCAGCGAGAGACTCGGCGAGGCGGGCGCGCTGCGGCGGCGCACTCTCGCCGCTCACGCGTCACCAACCGGCAACAGCTTGTACTGCGGGTTGTACATGAGCCTTCGCCCCTCCACCGATGCCACGCGGCCGGAGGCTATCAGCTGGCGGCCGCAGTCTATTCCGGCGATGCGCCGCCTGCCGAGCCAAACCAAGGTCACGACACCGGACCCGTCGTACAGCTCGGCCTCAAGCGCAGGTATCCCTGCACGCGGCTGCAGCGTGACCGTTTGCAGCGTGCCGCGAACCCGCGCGCGCTCGCGGTCGCCGATCTCCGACACGGGGGTGCAGTCGTCCGCGGCGACAGCAGCGCCGCCCTGCCTCGCGTCGAGGTCGGCTCCCGACCTGGAGGCCCACCTGCGGACGGCGTCCCAGAGCCCGGCTGGCCGATCTGTCATGCATCGAGCCTAACCCTGCTCGGGGGGACGGAGGGGAATCACGTCACCCGGCGGCATCGGTGCCTCGCCCCTGACGACGACCGTGTCGCGGACGACTTGGACCAGCCGCGCGAACACGTCCGCGTCGGTCGTGGCCTTGCCGAGGAAAGTCGCGCGCAGCATCCATCGCGGACCGTCGATCCCGGCGATCCGGGACGGCTGCACCGCGCGCCTGCCGTCGGAGGTCGTCGTCGGGAGCACCACCCGGACCTCGGTGCCAAAGGGTCCGGGCGCCTCCTCGGCGGTGCCGCCACGCTGCCGAGCGTCCGCAGCGATCTGCTGCCTCGTCTCGTCCCAGAGCCCGGAGCTGCGCGGGGCCGCCACAGTGATCAGCTGGACCGCGGCGTCCCCCATGACGACCATGACGCTCGGAGCCACGCCCTTCTTCTCGTCGACCTGAAGCTGCAGCTTCAAGTTCTCGTCCCGCCGCACCAGGAGGCTGCCCAGGTCTACGCGCTCGGCACGGGCCAGTTCGAGATCAACCTCCGAGGCGTCGAACGGCCCGTTCGGCCGCGGGGTCTTCGCGGGATCGGGAGCCGGTGCAGTCTCCTCCCTTGCCGGGTCGTCCGACTCGGTGCGCGAGGAGCGGCGGAACAGCGGGCTCATGCGTGGCCCCGTCTCCCATGCTCGGCGGCTCGCGCGCCCGGCAACGGGTCGTCCGGAGACCTGTTCGCAACGCCGGTGGAGCCGTAGCCGTCGGCCCCGCGCGCGGAGCCCGGCAACGACTCGACATCGTGGAACCGCACCCGCTCCACCCGCTGGACCACCAACTGCGCAATCCGGTCCCCGCGCCGGAACACCGCGGGCAGTCGCAGATCGTGGTTCACCAACAGCACCTTGATCTCGCCTCGATAGCCGGCATCGATGGTGCCGGGAGTGTTCACAATGCTAACTCCGAGTCGGTGCGCCAACCCAGAACGCGGGTGCACGAAGGCGGCGAAGCCATCCGGGAGTGCGATCGCGATCCCGGTGCCGACGAGCCCGCGCTCGCCTGGCGCTAGCGTTAGGTCCGTGGTCGTCACCAGGTCGGCGCCGGCGTCACCAGGATGCGCGTACGCCGGCACGGGGACGCCGGGGTCGAGGCGCGTGACGAGAACGTCAACCGGATGCCGGGTCACAGTCCCAAGACTGTACCGGCCCCGCCGTATGGGAGGCTGCCACGGTGCAGCCCGATCAGCGTGAATTGCCGGTGTACCGGGAACGGCTGTGGGTACCGCCGCGCTGGTGGCTGCTCGGCCTGTTGCTCGCGGGCGCGGTCTGGCTGGTGTACCAGCACGCCTACGGGCCGCGCGTCTCGGTTCCCGCGGGGGTCGCCACGCTCGCGTTGGCGGCGATCGTGCTCGGATGGTATGGCCGGGCGCTCGTCGCGGTCGACCGGGACGGTTTCGTGGCCGGCCGCGCGCGGCTGCCGCTGGCGGTGGTCGGCGAGGTCGAGATGCTCGATGCTGAGCAGGCGCAAGCGGCGCGTGGTCCCGAGGCAGACCCGCGCGCGTACCTGCTGCTGCGCAGCTACATCCACACCGCCGTCAGGGTCACCGTCGATGACCCCGACGACCCGGTGCCGTACTGGTACGTGTCGACCAGGCACCCCGACCGGCTGGCCGCCGCGCTCCAAGCCGCTCGCCGCGATTGATCACGTTAACCACCCGGCTATGCCCGTGACCAGGCTACTTGGCCTGGTCACGGGCATAGCCGGGTGGTTAACGTGATCAATTGGCGCCGCGGGTGACCCCAACGAGTCACGCGGCGCAGTCACGGCAGATGAGCTGCCCGTCCCGTTCACTGGCAAGCTGACTCCGATGATGCACCAGGAAGCACTTCGAGCAGGTGAACTCGTCCGACTGCCGAGGCAGCACCCGGATGGACAGCTCCTCGTTGGACAGGTCCGCACCCGGCAACTCGTGAGATTCGGCCAGTTCGGCCTCGTCCACGTCCACGATGCCGGACGCATTGTCCAGCCGACGGGTCTTCAGATCGTCGAGCGAGTCCTCCGAGAGCTCATCCTCCGTCTTGCGAGGTGCATCGTAATCCGTCGCCATCTGTGCTCGTTCCCCCTTTTGCGGGTATACGCCATCGTTCATACGGTCGGGTAACGACCGTGCCACTCGTAACGCCTGGCGGCCGCCAGTTGTGCCCGATCCAAGCCGGGAATTCTGCCGCATCGCGTTCCGCAACGCGTACCCGCCTCGCCGAGCACGAACACAGCTTCCCGATTACCGCCGCGGGTAACCCCTCAGCGCGGCGGCTGTCGTTACGCCACCCCCATGCTGGAGGCTGTCAGTCGTCGCGGTCGGGCTTCAGCGGAGCCAACAGGTCGTGCAGCGCCCCGAACAGCGCCGGTCCCGCGGCGATGACCAAGGCCTCGCCGGCAGGCGCCCCGTGCAGCCCGCCGACTACGGCACCGGCCTCCTCGGCCACCAGCCCGCCAGCGGCCACGTCCCACGGGGCCAGCCCGCGCTCATAGAACGCGTCTAGCCGTCCCATCGCGACCCAACAGAGGTCGAGCGATGCTGCCCCCGCGCGCCGGATATCGCGAATCGACGGCATGATCTGGCGCAACACGTCGGCCTGGCGCTGCCGGCGGGTGGCATCGTAGCCGAACCCTGTCGCCACCAGCGCGAGGTCGAGGCGCTCACAGCCGGACTCCTGTACGCGCTCCCCGTCGAGGTACGCGCCCCCGCCGCGGGTCGCCGTCCACGTCTCGCCGCTGACCGGGTTGTGCACCACACCCGCCACCGTCTGCCCGTCGACCTGCGCTGCGATCGAGACCGCGTACAGCGGGATGCCGTAAAGGTAGTTGACCGTACCGTCGATCGGATCGATCACCCAGCGAACACCGGATGCGCCACGGGACGGTCCGCCTTCCTCCGCCAGCACGGCGTCGTCCGGCCGGGCGGCGAGCAACCTGTCCTTGATCAGGCTCTCGGCGGCGGTGTCCGACTCTGTCACGATGTCGGTGGGCGTGCTCTTCGTCGCGGTGACGGCCATCCGGGTCACGGCGCGGCGCCGCTCGTACACCAGTTCGCCTGCCTCGCGCGCCACGGCGACAGCAAGGTCCAGCAGCGCGGCCGGGTCAGCCATCGTCGGCCCCGCACAGCGCCGGCCGCGGCCCGCGTGGGTTAGGGCAGCATCCGGCGGGACAGACGTCGTGCGACGGGCCCGGGGGGCCGATGCTGGCCCGTGCCGGATGCTCCCCGCGCTCCACGGCCGCACGCTCCAGGAGCAGGTCCGTCACGGCGGACACGAACGCCGGGTGCGTCCCCGCGGTCCTCGCGCGGGCAGCCCGCAGCCCCAGCCGCTCGGCAGTGCCCAGCGCCTCGGTGTCAAGGTCGAACACGACCTCCATGTGGTCGGACACGAAGCCGATGGGCGCGAGCACGACCGCCCGCACACCGCCGGCCGCCAGTTTCTCCAGATGGTCGTTCACGTCAGGCTCGAGCCACGGCACCTGTGGCGGTCCGCTGCGCGAGCAGTACACCAGGTCGTACGGGTGCTTCCCGCCGCCCTGGGCGGCGACCCTCGCTGTCACGGCCTCCGCCACGGCGCGATGCTGCTCCTCGTACGCGCCGCCGTGCGGTCCGGACGTCTGGGCCATCGCGATGGGAATCGAGTGCGTGACGTACACCAGCCTCATGGTGCCCGCGAGACTCGGGGGCAACTCCGCCAGTGCGGCCAGCACAGCGTCCCCGTTCGCCTCGACGAAGCCCGGATGATCGAAGTAGTGGCGAAGCCGGTCGATCCGGGGCACGCCGGCGCCTACCGCAGCCGCTGCCTCGGCCAGGTCCTCGCGGTACTGCCGGCACCCGGAGTACGACGAGTACGCGCTGGTGATGAACGCCGCGGCGCGGGAGATGCCGTCGTCGCGCATCTTCGCGAGCGTGTCCGCCAGGTACGGGTGCCAGTTCCGGTTGCCCCAGTACACCGGCACCGGCGTGCCCACCGCGGCCAGGTCCTCTTCGATCGCCGCGAGCAGCGCGCGGTTCTGGTCGTTGATCGGGCTTCGCCCGCCGAAAGCGTGGTAGTGCTCGGCGACCTCGTCGAGCCGCTCACGGGGTATGTCGCGCCCGCGGGTGACGTTCTCCAGAAACGGGACGACGTCCTCCGGCCCCTCCGGCCCGCCGAACGAGACCAGCAGCAGGGCGTCGTACGGTTCAGCACTCACAACCACCGATCCTGCCAGGTCCGGCGGCGACCTTCCGGTCGGACCTCCGGCATTATCGGATGCGTGACTTTCGGCGGCGGTGATGGCGGATAGATGATCAGACGAATCGCCGCCCGGCCGCTGCGGCCGTACGCCGCCGTGCTGCGCACCCCCGGCGCGCTGGCCTTCACGGCGGCGGGCCTCGTGGCCCGGCTGCCGATGTCGATGTACGGTCTGGCGATCGTGCTGGCCGTCTCCGAGTCCGGCGGTACGTACACCCGGGCTGGGCTGGCCGCCGGCGTAGCGACGATGGCGCACGCGGTCGGCTCTCCCCTGCAGGCCAGGGTGGCCGACCGCCACGGGCAGGCCCGGCTGCTGGTACCGCTGCTGACCGCGTTCGGGCTGGCGCTCGGGTCCTTGACCGCGATCGTGGGCGAGGCGGCGGTCGGCGACGCACCGTTCGCCCTCCTGCTGGCCACGTCCGCGGCCACCGGCCTCACCTTCCCGCAGATCGGCGCGCTAGTCCGTGCGCGCTGGGCACGCCTCCACTCGGCGCCGCGGCTGAGCACCGCATTCGCCTGGGAATCGGTCCTCGACGAGGTCGTGTACCTGGTAGGGCCGTTGCTTGCAGTGCTCCTCTCGACCGGCGTCCACCCGCTCGGCGGGCTGGTGGCCGTCCTCGTGTTCACGCTGGGCGGGGGGTTCGCGTTCGCCGCCCAGCGAGCGACGGAACCTGCGGTTCGTGCCCACCCCTCGGCCACCGCGCGGGAACGGCTGCCGGTCGGGGCGCTCGGCTGGATGGTCGCCGCGTTCGCGCTCATGGGCACCATCTTCGGCATCATCGAGCTCGGCACCGTGGCGCTGGCCGGGCACCTCGGCGCCACGGCGGCATCCGGTCCTGCCCTCGCCATCCTCGCCGCCGGCAGCCTGCTCGCCGGCCTCGGCGCTGGGGCGGCCCCCTGGAAGGCGTCGCCGCAGCGGCGGTTCACTGCCGGCCAGGCGTTGCTGGGGCTGGCAGTCCTGCCACTGGCCCTCGTCGGCAACGTTCCGCTGCTGTTCGCCGCGAGCTTCGTGGCGGGCTTCGCCATCGCGCCGACGTTGATAGCCGGGTTCTCGATGGTCGAGTCCGAGGTTCCGCAGAGCCGGCTGACCGAAGGCCTGGCATGGGCGTCAATGGCGATCACGGTGGGCGCAGCACTCGGCGCCGCGGTGAGCGGCCCGGTCATCGACCGTATCGGGCCGTCGCAAAGCTTCCTGGTCGCGTCCGCCTGCGGTGGCGTCGCCGCCGTAGCCGGGGCGCTGGGTGGCGTCGCCGGCGCCCGACGCGCACGCCGCGAACAGGCCGCCCCTGACGGCCACCGTCATGGCAATGGTGATGTGACGTAGCCTCGACTGACCGGCGGCTTCGCGGCGTGGCGGCTTGGCTCGCCAGGCGACCGCAGTCACGATGGGTCAAGCGAGCAGGAGGAGGCCGGGGTAATGCGTGAAGTCCGACTCGTCGCGATGAGCGACGACGGGACTCGGCTCATCCTTCGCGCCACCGACGACGACACCCCGATGTCGCTGCCCTTGGACGAGCGCCTCTACGCCGCCCTGCGAGGCGACCGCGCCCGTCTCGGGCAGCTGGAGATCCAGATGGACAGCCAACTACGTCCCCGCGACATCCAAGCCAGGGTCCGGGGAGGTGAGAGCGTCGAGTCGCTGGCGGCGGCGGCGAGTGTCCCGCTGGACAGGGTGATGCGCTTCGCCGGCCCGGTGCTGGCCGAGCGCCAGCACATCGCCGACCGCGCGCAGCAGGCGGTGATCCGCCGCGCCGCAGGCGACCCGCCCAACCGGCCGCTGAGCGAGCGTGTCGCCGAGTGGGTCAGCAGCTTCGACGTCGACCCGGAGTCGATCGAGTGGGACGCCTGGAGGCGCGACGACGGCCGCTGGATCGTATCCGCCGCTTGGGAGGTGAGCTCGGAGGCCCGGCAGGCGCTGTTCACCTTCGACCCTACGGGGCGCTCGGTGGCGCCAGACAACGACGAAGCGCGCGCCGTGGCCGGCGAGCGGCCGGCGGCGCCACCCCAGGCACCGGCGCCCGAGCCGCCAGCCCCGGCCGGTCCTGCGCGGCTGTCGGTGGTTGCCCCGCCTGATGATGAGGAGGCCGACGTGCCTCCGCCAGCCATCGCCGGTGATGGCTCAGCGCCCGCGGCCGAGGCGGTCGCCGAGACGGCCGACGACGAGGACAACCAGCCGACGGTGCCGGTGCCGCTGTCCGCACAGCGGCCGACGCGTTCACCGGACGGGCGGCGCCTGCGAGGCGAGCCAGCGCATGGTGCGGCCGCTTCGGACTCCCAGTCCGACCCGTGGGCGGCGCGCGAGGAGGAGGCCAGTTCCGACCGGCTGCGGCTCAGCGACATCGCCAGCAGGATCGAGGAGGAGGGCGGGCCCTTGGAGCCGCAGACCGCGGGAGAGCCCGTCGCCGCCCGCGCGCGAGCCGCCAGCGGGGAGGGCCCGTCGCGCCCGCAGCCCAAGCGCTACTCCCGCTCCAAGCGTCCCAGCGTGCCGAGCTGGGACGAGATCATGTTCGGCCGGCGCGACCGCTCCGACTAGCCAGCCGGCCAGCTGTGGTGGGAGAGCGATGGGGAGGGGCGCCCCCCCAACCCGACGGCAGCTCGCCTGTCGCGGCATGGGCTCGCCTGCCGAACGTGATCGAACCACAGCCACGGCCTAGGCGTGGAGCGCGAGCAGCGGGATCAGCATCTCGTCGGCCGTGAGCGCGCCGTGCAAGCCCACCAGCTTCGCCTCGATCGGGAACACCTGGCGTCGCTCCACGGCGCAGTCGCCGTTGACTGACACCACGACGTCCCCGATCCGGTCCAGCACCCGCGACTCCACCGCGCCGAACCAGCCCGCTGCAACAGCATCCTCCCTGCACAGCGCCACCGCCCGGTCGCCGAGCACCCCCTCCCACGAGGCCCGCACGTCCGCCGCCGCCCCGCGACCCGTGTACACGTGCCGGAACCGCGCGTCGCCGGCCACCAGCTCGACGCCGGCGTACAGCTCCGGCACGTCGTCGACGTCGATCCGCTTCTCGGCCGCCACGTCGACCATTCCGTGATCGGCCGTGACCAGCAGCACCGTGCCGTCCGGCAGCGCAGCGTGCAACTCCTCGACGAACCGGTCGAGGATCGCGAGCTGGTACCGCCAAGCAGCCGACCGCCAGCCGTTCTGATGGCCGGTGTAGTCCAGGTCGCCGTCGTAGACGTAGACCAGCGACGGCGCCGGTCCGCGACAGGCGTGCTGCGCCAGCGCCACCCGTTCGCCGGGCGTGTCCGCCACGCGGAACCCGTCGCTTCGCATCGCGACCTTGGTCAACCCCGAGCCCTTGAACTGGCGCAGCCCCAGCACCGTGACGGCGACGCCTGCCCGCGCGGCCCGCTGGAAGACGCTGGGGTGCGGCTGGTAGCCGACCGGATCCACGGACTTGTCCCACTTCAGGGCGTTGAGCACGCCGTGGGTGGTCCCCGGCAACCGTGACGTGTACCCGACCACGCCGTGCCGGCCCGGTGGCAGCCCGGTGCCGAAGCTCGTCAGGCTGGCGGCGGTCGTGGTCGGCACGCCGGCAGTGATCGCACGCCCCCTCATGGACGTCAGGAACGGCGCTTGGGCCGGGTGCGCGTTCAGCTGCCGCCAGCCCAGCCCGTCGACCAGCAGCACGCAGTAACGCTCGGCGCGGGGCAGGCCCAGCACGTCGCTCTCACCCTGGACGCCGAGCGCGCCGAGCACCGACGGAAGGACCTCGCCCAGATAGTCCTCGCCGTAGCGCGGCAGGACGATGTCGTCCCGCCCCGCCGACGTCAACGCACCTCGACCGTTGCCGCAGACAGGGCGCGCGCGAAGCGCAGCAGGTCGTCCACCCGGTTGCGGCCGTCCGCCGCCTCGCTGACCCGCAGCGAGATGTCGTCCGAGGTCACGGTCCCGGTGTAGCCATGATCGGCCTCGCATGTGGGGTCGGTACATCCCGCCGGCTCGAGCTCAACCCGGCCAACCGCGCCCCAGCCGACCGTGATCACGACCTCACGGGCCGGGTCGCCCTGCGAGTACGACTGCGGTGACGTCACCGTCCGGCTCACCACCACCGACGAGATCCGGTCCAGCGGCACTGCTTCGGTCGACGTCGTGGCATACGGGAGGGGGTTCGACTCGTCCGACGGGTACTCGTCGGTGTGCCCGACCACCAGCCTGCTCGGCGTCAGGACCAGCACGCTCACGTGACGCCGCAGCTCGTCCCGGTCGAAGTGCGGCTCGTGGTGCACGAAGTAGGACTCGACGGGCTCGTCCGCCAGCGCGGTCTCGAGGGTGTCCGCCACCAGGTCCGGGTAGTAGCCGGCCTGCTGAATCGCAAGCCGGAGCCCTTCGTGGGTACCGATGTCGGCCATATGTCCATCCTTGCACGGCTTACAGCCGACGGGTGTACCAGTCGGACCGCGACAATGGTGGCGCTATCGTCGCCGAGGCGTTCACGACCGACAACCCCCGCGTGGCCACCAGCACCGGATTCAGCTCGAGGTCGGCGAGTTCCGGGAGATCGTCGATGAGCCGGGACACCCGGTGCAGCAGGTCCTCGACGGCGGCCACGTCGGCCTCGGCGCCCCCGCGGTACCCGAACAGCAGCGGAGCGGCCTTGATCTCCCGCACCATCTCGCGGGCGTCGGCGTCGGTCAGTGGCGGGATCCGGTACGACCGGTCCTCCAGCAGGTCCGTCGGCACTCCGGACAGCCCGAACGACACCACCGGTCCGAACAGGTCGTCCTGCCGGGCGCTGACGGCCACGGGGACGCCGGGCGCCGCCATGGGCTGCACCACGAACCTCGCCTCCTGCGGGTGTGCCAGCGTCCGCGACATGGTGTCCCACGCATCGCGCATCTCGTCCGGCGCGTCGATGTTGCGCCACACGTCGGCTAGGTCCGGCCGGTTGCGCAGGTGGGGCGCCGTCGCCTTGAGCACCACATTCCAGCCGAGCCGCTCGCCGGCGGCCACCGCCTCCTCCCTGCTGGCAGCCGGCAGGGTGTCGAGCACCGAGATGCCGTAGCAGCCCAGGAGCCGCTGCGCCATGTCTCCCTCGAGACGCCCCCCGGCGGGGTTCCGCCGCAACGCCTCGGCTGCCAGCGCCGCTGCCGCCTCGGCGTCACAGCCGTCCACGTCCGGCACCCGGCCGCGCGGCCGGCGCCGCCACTCGCCGTAGGCGGCGGCGTGGGCGAGCGCACGGGCCGCCTCCTCGCCGGACGGGTACGACGGGATCGATCCGCGTGCTGCCGCCCCTCCCCAACCGGGAATCCGCAGCGCCTCCGGCACGCCCCGGGTGCCAAGGAACGTCGCGACGACCGGCTTGTCCGCGTCCTTCACGGCCGCCGCCAGGATGCGGGCCACCTCGTCGTCCCTCGAGGACTCGACGGTCGGGACGAACACAACGATGATCGCATCGACGGCGGAATCGGCGAGCAGGTCCTGCACGGCGCGCTCGAAGTCCGCCGCCGAAGCGTCTGGCCGCAAGTTCCGCGGCTCGCCGGCCGCGCGTAGGCCCGCGCTCGTCGCGGCATCCACCGCGAGCAGCGTTACCGCGTCGGAGTTGCCGGCGACGCCCACCCGGCGCCCTGCCGGCAGCGGCTGGTACGCCAGCACCTGGGCGACGTCGAACATCTCGGCCAGGGTGTCCACCCGGATCACGCCGGACTGCCGGAACAGGGCGTCCATCGCCGCCACCGGCACCTGGCTCTGGGCCACGACGTGACCCAGCGGCACGCCCTGCGTCGACCGTCCGCTCTTCACCGCCACCACGGGCTGCGCCGCGGCCACCCGGCGGGCCAGCCGGGCGAC
>CAZMXH010000040.1:0-15277 GCA_964570165.1 uncultured Actinomycetes bacterium | reverse complement strand
GCTCCGGGTACAAGCCGCTCGACCCCTGTCGGGACCCCCTCCTCGGGACGCATGAGGTCGCCGCCCCGCACCCGGGATGCCGGGGCTGCAAGGAACGGATGCTCCTGCGGTGTTCGATATCCGTGCATGGGACGGATATCGCACACCGCAACAGCTGGGGGCACGGGCGGTCCCGGGTGGGAGGCGAGGCGGCTTGTACCGCCGGCAGCCACGGATCGCGCGCGGCGGTCCCGGCGGAGGGGTGAGGCGGCTTGTACCCGGAGCTTTCCGGTCCTGGGCGCCAGCTTGAAAGGGTCCCACCGCGGAGGGGTGAGCCGAACCCCTCTGCCGGGTCCGCCGCGCCCCGGCCGACGCTACCCGAAGCCCATCCGGGCGCGCGCGTCGGCGAGGGTCACCGCCGCGATCTCCCGCGCCTTCTCGGCCCCGGCCGCCAGCGTCGCTTCGAGCGCCGCCTCGTCGGGCCGCAGCTCCGCGTAGCGCTCGCGCACCGGCGCCAGCAGCTCGACCACGCCGTCGGCCACGGCGCGCTTGAAGTCGCCGTACCCGGCCCCGTCGAACTCGCGCTCGATCGCCGCCCGCCCGGTCCCCCGCGCGACCGCGAGGATGTCGATCAGGTTCGTCACCCCCGGCTTGTCCGGCGCCGCGCGCACCTCGCGCCCCGAGTCGGTCACCGCCGCACCCACCTTCCTGCGGATCGCCTTCTCGTCGTCCAGCACCAGCACCGTCCCCGCCTCGGTCCCGCCGGTGGTCGACATCTTCCGCTCCGGCTCCTGGAGGTCCATGATCCGCGCCCCCACCTCCGGCAGCACCAGCTCCGGCACCACCAGCGCCTCGCCGAAGCGCGCGTTGAAGCGCCGCGCGATCTCCCGCATCAGCTCGACGTGCTGGCGCTGGTCCTCGCCGACCGGCACCTGGTGCGCCTGGTAGAGCAGGATGTCCGCGGCCTGCAGCACCGGGTAGGTGAACAGGCCGACAGTGGTGCTTTCCGTACCGACCCTGGCGGACTTGTCCTTGAACTGCGTCATCCGGCTCGCCTCGCCGAAGCCGGTGATGCAGCCGAGCACCCAGGCGAGCTGCGTGTGCTCCGGCACGTGGCTCTGCACGAACAGCGTGCTGCGCTCCGGATCCACGCCGCCGGCCAGGTACTGCGCGGCTGTGAGGCGGGTGCGGTGCGGCATCGCCGCGGGGTCGTGGCCGGACGTGATCGCGTGCAGGTCGACGACGCAGTAGAACGCGTCGTGCGTCTCCTGAAGAGCGACCCACTGCCGCAGCGCGCCGAGATAGTTGCCCAGATGGAGAGACACGCTTGTGGGCTGCATGCCGGACAGCACGCGCGGCCGGGAATCAGTCATGAGTGTCATTGTGGCAGGACAATCATTCGGTTGCGTTGTCGGTGGCCTCGGCACGGCTCGGGAGCACGACTCGGATCAACGACGCCCGGCGCCCGTCCAGCGCCAGAACCTCCAGACGGCCTCCTTCCACCTCAACGGTGTCACCGACGCGGGGCATCCGTCCCAGGGACGCGACCACGAATCCCGCCACGGTCTCGTACGGTCCCTCCGGCAACTGGACACCGGTCTCGTCGGCGAAGTCCTCGAGGTTGAGCAGCCCGTCCACCCGAATCTGGTCGCCGGCGACTTCGGCTGCGACGCTGTCGGCGGCGATGTCGTACTCGTCCCTGATGTCGCCGACCAACTCCTCGACGAGGTCCTCGAGGGTCACGATGCCCGCTGTCCCGCCGTACTCGTCGACGACGATCGCGAGATGACCACCGGCCCTGCGCATCTCGGACAGCGCCGGCAGGATCCGCTTGGTACCGGGGAGCACGATGACGTTGCGCGCGATCTCACCGACGCGCATGCTCCTGCTCCTCAAGTCCGGGGCGAACAGATCACGGACGTGGACGAAGCCCACCACATCGTCGGCGGAGCCGCGCACGACCGGGTACCGCGAGTGCGGCATCAGCATCGCCTGCTCGGCCGCCTCGTGCACCGGCGTGCCGGCGTCCAAGAAGTCGACCTCGGTACGAGGCAGCATGACCTCGCGGAGCTGGCGGTCTCCCGCGCCGAAGACGTCCTCGACGATCTGGCGCTCCTCCTCGCTCAGATCCTGGTGGCCGGAGACGAGCGCGCGAAGCTCTTCGCTGGTGATCTGTTCGCGCTGTATCTCGGGGTCGCCACCCAGCAGCCGGACCACCAGGTCGGTCGCCTTCGACATCAACCACAGGACGGGCCGCATGAGCGTCGCGAACCGGTCGAGGATGGGGCCCACCATGAGCGCGACGCCCACGGAGCGCTGCAACGCGATGCGCTTCGGCACGAGCTCGCCCAGCACCAGCGAGACGAACGCGATCGCCAGTGTGATCACGACCAGCGTCACCGGCTCCGCGACGTTGTCCGGAACGCCGAGGGCGACCAGGCCGGGCGACACGTCGTCGGCCAGCATCGTCGCGCCGAACGCCGCGGAGAAGAATCCTGCGACGGTCACGCCGATCTGCACCGCTCCGAGGAACCTGTTCGGGTTTCCGGCAAGCTGCGCGACCCTTTGACCGCGCCTGCCCCGCTTCCCGAGCCGGTCGAGCTGCGATTCCCGGAGCGATACGAGCGCGATCTCCGTGGCCGCGAAGACCCCGCCGAGCAGGATGAACAACAGGACCAAGGCGATGTTGATCGGAAGGTCGGATGTCACCGCTGCCTTCCCCTCGGCCCAAGTCGCCCGGTATGGCAACCGTCCACGCGGCAGAGTGTACGGATGTCGGACGGCGGCGCGACGTCCAGTCCCTGGACGTACCGGCGCCGTGATGAGTGATGTTCGATCATGTTCATTTCAGTCGACAATAGTTAGTATACGTGGCATGCGGAGTCGAAATGGGATGCTCGCCGCAGAGCGACGCGCCAAGATCGTCGAGGAGCTCGAGCGCCGGGGCGCTATGCGCGTGATGGAGTTCGCGGACCTGCTCGGCGTCTCCGACATGACGATCCGGCGCGACCTCGACCTGCTCGCCCGGCGCGGGCTGGTGGACAAGGTGCACGGCGGCGCGACACGCCGGTCACCCAGCACCGACGAACCGGGGTTCGAGGCCAAGTCGCGGCGGCAACGCGAGGAGAAGGAGGCCATCGCAAGGCTCGCCGCCACCCTGGTCGCACCGGGCATGGCGGTCGGTCTGTCGGCCGGCACCACCACCACGGCTCTCGCTCGCGAGCTCCGCACGATCGACCGGCTCACCGTGCTCACGAACTCCGTCAGTGTCGCCGATGTGCTGCAGACGCAGGCGGACCCCGGCGCCAACCGCACCGTGCTCCTGACCGGCGGAATCCGCACGCCGTCGGACGCGCTCGTGGGACCGGTGGCGACCGCTGCGCTCGCCCAGCTGAACCTCGACATCGTGTTCCTCGGGGTGCACGGCATGACCGAAGACGCGGGATTCACCACGCCGAACATGCTCGAGGCCGAGACCGATCGCGCCCTGATCGCGGCAGGGCGCCGACTGGTCGTCCTGGCCGATCACACCAAGTGGGGCACGGTCGGTATCAGTACCATCACCGATCTCGGTGCCGCCGACATCGTGATCACAGACTCACGGATGCCCGACCACGTGCTCGCGGAGCTCGAAGGCCACGTCGGCGAGGTCCGAGTGGCGCCGGTCGGAGCGGTCGCACCGGGCCGGCGGCCGGAGCAGCGGCCGTGAACCGCACGAGAGGCAGACTCGCCGACGGCCGGGAGATCATCTTCTTCGACCGGGAGCCTACGGCGAGGACGATCGTGGACGACCGCGACCTGCCGGCGGTGCGGACGGCGTCCGAGCTCCGGCACGACCCAGTGCTGGACGAATGGGTGATCATGGCTTCACACCGGCAGGATCGCACCCATCTGCCACCGGCGCACGAGTGCCCGCTGTGCCCCTCACGGGGCGGGCGGAGGACGGAGATCCCGGCACCGTCCTACGAGGTTGTTGTCTTCGAGAACCGGTTCCCGAGCCTGAGCGGCGAAACCGGGCGATGTGAGGTGGTGTGCTTCACCGACCAGCACGACGCGTCGTTCGCCGACCTTGACGCCGCCCGGGCTCGGCTCGTCGTCGACGCGTGGGCGGACCGCACGGCAGAACTCGGTGCACGGCCCGAGGTCGAGCAGGTGTTCTGCTTCGAGAACCGCGGTGAGGAGATCGGTGTCACCTTGCACCACCCGCATGGCCAGATCTACGCCTACCCGTTCCTGCCGCCGCGCACGGCGCAGATGCTGGAGTCCGCCCGCCGGCACCACGCCGACACGGGGCGCAACCTTTTCGCGGACGTGCTCGCCGCGGAACGGGAGGAAGGTACCCGGGTCATAGCGGAGTCGGAGCACTGGACCGTGTTCGTCCCCCGGGCCGCGCGATGGCCGATCGAGGTGCACCTCTACCCAAACCGGCGAGTGCCGGACCTGCCTGCGCTGAACGCCGACGAACGTAACGATCTGGCACGAACTTACGTTGAGGTGTTGCGCAGGTTCGACAACCTCTACGATCGGCCGGTGCCCTACATCGCAGCATGGCATCAGGCTCCCGTAGGCTCCGGTCGCGAGCACGCCTACCTGCACCTACAGGTCTTCTCGATCCGCAGGGCGGCGGACAAGCTGAAGTACCTGGCCGGATCGGAGTCGGCGATGGGCGCGTTCATCACAGACGTCCTCCCCGAAGACGTCGCGGCCCGACTCAGGAGGGCCGGCACGTGAGGACCCTCGTCACGGGAGGCGCCGGGTATATCGGCTCGGTGGTCGCTGCCCAACTGCTCGACGCGGGCCACGAGGTCATCGTGCTGGACAGTCTGTCGACCGGCCACCGGGACGCCGTGCCGGACGGCGCCACCCTCGTCGAGGCCGACATCCGGGACGCCAGGGCGGTTCTTGACGGTGTGGACGCAGTTCTGCACTTCGCGGCGAAGGCCCTGGTGTCGGAATCGATGGCACACCCGGAGCGGTACTGGTGGACCAACGTGGTGGGCACGCTCACGCTGCTCGACGCGATGCGGGATGCCGGTGTTCCGACGCTGGTGTTCTCCTCTACCGCTGCTACGTACGGCGAACCGGCGGTCTCACCCATCACCGAGGACACCCCGACGCTTCCCGTCAACCCGTACGGCCACACCAAGCTGGCGGTCGACCACATGCTGGCCGGCGAGTCTGCGGCGCACGGGCTGGCGACCGTGAGCCTGCGCTACTTCAACGTCGCAGGGGCGTACGGGCGGTTCGGCGAGCGGCACGATCCCGAGACTCACCTGATCCCCAACGTGCTTGCCGTGCCGGCCGGCCAGAAGCAGGCGGTGGACGTGTACGGCACCGACTACCCGACGCGGGACGGCACGGCGATCCGCGACTACCTGCATGTCGAGGATCTCGGGCGCGCCCACCTGCTGGCGCTGGACGCCGCGGCAGCGGGCACTCACCAGATCTACAACCTGGGTACGGGCACCGGATACACCGTTCGCGAGGTCATCGAGGCCTGCCGTCGGATAACCGGGCATCCGGTACCGGCCGTGGACCGCGAGCGGCGGCCCGGAGATCCCGCCAAGCTGGTAGCCTCCGGTCGGCTCGCATCCGACAAGCTGGGCTGGAACCCGAAGCACGGGCTCGACCGCATTGTTGCCGACGCATGGGCTTTCATCACGTCATGAACGGAGGAACCTGGGCCGCCCCGGGCCGCGTGAACCTGATCGGCGAGCACACGGACTACAACGACGGCTACGTGCTCCCGATTGCGTTAGCGCAGCGCACGGTGGTGACGGCGGTTCGCTCGCCCGGGCGCACGACGATCGTGCGCTCCACCCAGCGACCCGATGAGGTCGTGACCTTCAGCGCCGCCACTGTGGAACCCGGCGAGGTCGCCGGGTGGGGCGCGTATGTCGCCGGCGTGGTGTGGGCGTTGCGAGAGGCCGGCTACGACGTCGGCGACGCCGCCATCGTCATCGACAGCGACGTTCCGCAGGGCGCCGGCCTGTCGTCGTCCGCCGCGCTGGAGTGCGCTGTCTCCCAGACGTGGTCCGACCTCTTCGATCTCGGCGTCGACCGCATGGAGCAGGCGCGGCTCGCCCAGCGCGCGGAGAACGAGTTCGTGGGCACGCCGTGCGGGATCATGGACCAGATGGTGGCGCTGCACGCACGCGCCGGCCACGCGCTCTTCCTCGACACCCGTTCACTCGAGATGTCGCATGTGCCGCTGGACCTCGCCGCTGCCGGGCTGGCACTGATCGTCGTCGACACCCGCGCTCCGCACCGGCTTGTCGAGGGAGAGTACGCGGCCCGTCGCGCCGACTGCGAGGAGGCCGCCAAGCAGATCGGCGTCAAGGCGCTGCGCGATGCCACATACGACCAGCTGGCAGGGCTGCCGGAGCGGGTGCAGAAGCGAGCGCGCCACGTCATCGCGGAGAACTCACGTGTACTCGACACCGTCAAGGTGCTGCGCAGCGGCAGGGATATCCGGGAGATCGGCCCGTTGCTCACCGAGTCGCACGTGTCGCTCCGCGACGATTTCGAGGTCACCGTTCCCGAAACGGACGCCGCCGTGGAGGCGCTGCTGCGGGCGGGTGCGTACGGCGCGCGGATCACCGGCGGCGGTTTCGGCGGCAGCGTCATCGGCCTGGTGGACGCCTCCCGTACCGACGCGGCAGTGGAAACGGTCCGATCCGCCTTCGCGTATCAGGGCTTCACCGCGCCGAACGCGTTCGTCGCTCAAGCGTCCGATGGCGCGAAGCGTCTCGCCTAGCGCTACGCCCAGTCGGCGCCGCAAGTGCACGCCCAGCCAGCGCCGCAAGTGCACGCCCAGCCAGCGCCGCAAATAGCTTCCTCTTTGTTGCTGCGGCAGCAACTAGGAAGCTATTTGCGACACGATACGGTGGCCGACAAACGGAAGGATGGATCCGATGCGCAGTACCGACGAGCATGAGGGGATCAACGCCGAGACCATCACGGTAACCGGACACAACGGCGACGAGATCCACGCCTACTTCGCGCGGCCGGTGGGCGACGGACCGTTTCCGGGCGTGGTGCTGTTCCACCACCGGCCCGGCTGGGACGAGTTGTACCGGGAGTTCACCCACCGCTTCGCGTACCACGGCTATCTCGCGATCTCTCCGGATCTGTACTGCCGGGATGGCCACGGCGCACCCGACGATGTCGCGGCGCGGGTCAACGCCGGCGGCGGCGTCGCGGACGACCGGGTGGTCGGTGACGGCTCGGGCAGCGTCCGGTACTTGCGGTCGCTGCCGATTAGCAGCGGGAAGGTTGCCCTGTTCGGCACCTGCTCGGGCGGTCGGCACGCGTACCTCGCGGGATGCCGGGGGGAGCCGGTCGACGCCGTTATCAACTGCTGGGGAGGTCGCGTCGTCGCGGGGCCGGACGATCTCACCGAGAAGCAGCCGGTGGCGCCCGTCGACTACACCGCGGACCTGCCGTGCCCGGTGCTAGGCCTGTTCGGCGACAAGGACCGCAGCCCCAGTCCAGCGGACGTTGACGCCCTAGAGGCGGAGTTGCGCAAGCACGGCAAGACCTACGAGTTCCACCGCTACCCGGATGCCGGACACGGCTTCTTCTACTACGACCGGCCGCAGGCCTACGAGGCCGCGTCTGCCGTGGACGGCTGGCGGCGCGTCTGGAGCTTCCTCGAACGGACTCTGGCCTGACAACGGAAGGATCCTGCGCCATGTGCACCACCATCGCGGGCAAGGCCCCAGTCTCCGGCAGCGGCAAGGGCGCCGCGGGCTGGTTCACCGTCGACCAGGTGTACGTCGGGTACGACCACCCCTACCACGCGCCGCTCGAGCATGCGCTCAGCCTGGACTTCGTTAACGAGGCCGCCGGTCCCGGCGCCCGGGTGGCGGTGGAACTCGACCGCGAGTCCGCCCGTACCCTCGCCCACCGCATCCTCGCCACGCTGGAAGAGGCCGACGCCTACGAGGAGCGCTAAGGGGCCCCTTACCCGCTGGGTTCGATCACGTTCGGCAGGGCTGCCCACACAACACGAGGTCTGCGCACCTAGTGCAGTAAGGGCAGCCCTGCCGAACGTGATCGAACCCAGCGGTTTTGTCAGCGCGACGCCGTAACAGAACACTTGACCCATCTTGACTCTTCGGCGCGCTCCTGTCATGCTCACTTGAGTATGGAGCCACTCAAATGAGCAACGCGACGTGCTGGGTCGTCGGAGGAACGACCTTCGACCTGTTCGCGCACGGGCTACCGGGCCTGCCGCACGCCGACGCCGCGGGCGACGAGTTCACCCAGCGCTCGCTGGTGCACCTGCCCAAAGGGGTCGTCCCGTCGGTGGGCGGCAACGCCGGCAACGCGGCGTACGTCGCGGCTCGGCTCGGCGGCCGCGGAGTCCGGCTCGTCACGGCGCTTGGTGACGACCTGTTCGGCGATTGGCTCCGGGAGCGACTCGACGAGGTGGGCATCGACATCGTTCTGGTGCCTCCCTCGGAGACCTCCGTCAACGTCGTCGCCACCGACACAGCTGGACGCCGGACATCGCTGTTCAGGCCGGTGCAGGTGGACACCGCTGCCACAGCGGCAGCCGCCGCGGACGCGCCCCTCCAGCCCGCCGATGTGGTCCTGCTGGCCGGCTACCCGCACCCGGCGCCGGAGGCCATCGCCGCCTGGGCGCGCGCCGGCCGGTCGCAGGCGGGCATCGTCGCCATCGACCCGGGACCTGGCATCGCCGGGCTGTCCACCGAGTCGCTGCGCGATGCGCTGCCGGACGTCGACGTCGTGCTGGCCAACGAGTTGGAGTTGCGTGTGCTCGTACGCGGCGCCGAGCCGCTGCCCGCCGCCCGTGAGGTAGCCGCCCGGTACGGCACGACAGTGGTGATCAAAGGCGGCAAGCATGGGGCGACCTACGTCACCGCCGACAACGAGTTCCACGTCCCCGCCTTCCGAGCTTGGAGCACGGGCCCCACGGTCGGCGCGGGCGATGCGTTCAACGCCGGCTTCCTCTGCCGGCTGCAGGACGGCGCAGAGCCGGACGACGCGGTCCGGTTCGCCGCCGCGGTGGCCGCGGCCGTCGTCGAGGGCGGGCGAGGAGTCATGGGTGCTCCGGACCGCCGGCAGACCGAGGTGTTCGCGCGCTCACACGAGCCGGACACCACACCCGATCCGAAGGAGTAAGAATGCAGCACCTGCCACGATGGGCGACCAAGCTCGTGGAGCGGCATCCCGGAGCGGAGATGCCCAGCCGCGAGAACCCGATCCCGGACTGGCTTGCCGAGGAGTCGGCTCGCACCCCCCTGTGGTACGTCATCCGCGAGGCCACCGAGACCCGCGACCGGCATCCGTTCCTGCTGCACAAGGAGATACACCGGCAGCCTAAGCAGTGGCGCGAGATCCTGGACGGCTACTGGCCGGTCGTCGACCGGCTCGCCGACGAGCTCGCCGGCCTCGGGATCGAGCGAATCATCACCACCGGCTGCGGATCCGCCTACTTCACCGCGATCCACGGGTCGTACACACTGGCCCGGCTCACCGGGCTGGACGCGACTGACGTGGAGTCCTACGAGCTGGCGCATTACTTCCCAGGCGTGGAGCCGTCGACCACGCTGGTCATCGGCCATTCCGGAACCGGCGGAAGCATCGAGACAGTGCAGGCGATGACCGCCGCTCGGGAACGCGGCTGCCACACATTGGCCATCACCAACACCGAGGACACCGGCGTGGGCCGGGCGAGCGACCGGGTGCTTACCTACGTCACCAGCCAGGAGTGCGGGCCTTGCACGTCGGTCGTGAGCACCCGGGTGCTGCTGCAGACCATGCTCGGGATCGCCCTCGGGCAGCGCCGTGGCGTAGCCGGTGTCCCCTTCGACGAGCTGCGGTCGGCGTTGGAGGACGTTCCCCGCGTCGGACAGTCGTTCCTCGACGGGAGCGAAGACGCCATCGCCGCACTCGCCGAGGACCAGCAGCAGGCCACGTCGTGGCTGCTGGTGGGCTCGGGCCCGAACTACTTCTCGGTACGCGAAGGCACCCTCAAGATCGAGGAGCAGGCGATCCTGGTGGCCAAGGCCTACCGTACCGGCGACTTCCACCACGGCGCGCTGTCGCTGGTCGCCCCGGAGCGGCCGGTCGTCGTGGTCGAGGCGGCGGGCGCGGCCAACGACCGGGTGGTCGACGCCGTCCGCGCCGCCCGCGAAGGGCTCTCGCCGACGGTGGCGGTGACCTGGACCGGCACGGACCGTGCCGCAGAGCTCGCGCGGCTGGCCGATCACAGCATCGCGCTCGCGCCGCCGCTCCCAGAGCTGATCTCACCGATTCCGATGACGCTCGTGTTCCAGCTTCTCGGCTACTACCTCGGCGTGAAGCGCGGCTACAACCCGGACACGCTGCGCACCGACAACCCGCCCAACACCCGGGCGTGGCTGACCTCGTTCCCACTCGGCACGCACTGACCAGCACGAATCCAAAGGAGCACGCGATGAAACACAAACTTGCGGTCCCCGCAACGCTGCTGGCCTCCGCACTGGTGGCGGTCGCCTGCGGTGGCGAGTCGTCAGATGACGGGTCCGAAACGGGGCCGGTGACGCTCACCTTCTGGGACAACCAGCAAGCCGACACCGGGCTGAGCGAGTTCCAGCAGCAGGCGGTGGAGGAGTTCGAAGAGACTCACGAGAACATCGACATCGAGATCGAGACCGTCCCCTACGCCGACTACCAGCAACGCCTCACGCTCGCGGTGGAGGGCGGCGACCCGCCCGACATCGCGACCATCGACCAGATCTGGCAGGCGCAGTTCGCCGACTCCGGCGCGCTGATCCCGCTCGACGACTACATCGCGGGCTCGGACAGCGTCGCCGAGGAGAACTTCTTCCCGGGAGCGTGGGACTCCGCGGTATGGGACGACGAGGTCTGGGGTATCCCGTTCAACGTCGACGTCTGGCAGTTCACCTACTACAACCGCGAGCTTCTCGACGAGGCAGGAGTCGACCCGGCACAGCTCGAGACGTGGGAGGGCCTGCGTGAGGCAGGCGAGCAGCTTACCGGCGACGGCGTCTACGGCATCGGGTTGTTCGGCCAGGCCTACGAAAGCCTCACCGTCGTGATGAACTCGTTCGTGTTCTCTAACGGGGGTGACATCCTCGATGAGAACGGACAGTGCGCGCTCGACGAGCCGGAGGCTCGCGAGGCGCTGGAGTACCTCAACTCGCTGCAGGAATACGCGCCATCCGGCATCCTGAGCCAGGCCAACGAGGACATGCGCGAGCTGTTCCTCAACGGGACGCTGGCGACCGAGTGGTGGCCGGCGCTGGAACAGCCGACGCTTCAGGGCAGCGATCTCGACTGGGGGTTCGTTGCCGGGACGGCCCCTGAGGGCCGCGAGCCGGTGGGCACTTACGGCGGCTGGAACCTGTCGATCTTCGCCGACTCCGAGAACCAGGACGCCGCCTGGGAGTTCATCGAGTTCATGACCGACCCTGAGGTCAACCCTCGCGTCGTGGACCTGCTACCGGCGAATGTGACGGCTGCCGAGTCGTTCCTCGAGGACAACCGCGAGGACCCGGAAGTGATCATGGAGCACCTAGAGAACGCCCGGCCCCGGCCGCTCTCCCCGGAGTACCTCGCCATCTCAGAGATCGAGTTGACGATGATGCAGCGCATCTTCGACGGCACCTCGGTCGAGCAGGCCACCGAGGAGGCCTGCGCCGAGATCGACGAGCTCACCCAGGGCTAGCCGGGTCGTGAGCACCATCGAGCAGGCCACGCCGCCGACCGCGCAGCGCAGGCGCCGGAGGCGGCGTGGCCTGTCGGCGTACCCACCGCGCGAACGGGCGCTCGCGATCGCGTTCCTGGTGCCCGCCGTGGTGCTCGTCGCCGTCCTGATCTACCTGCCGATCGGGCGCGTCCTGATAAGCAGCGTGACCGCTCAGGTCCCGCTCACGACCGACAGGGAGTTCATCGGGCTGGAGCGGTATGGCGAGCTCGCCACGTCCAGCACGTTCTGGGGCGTGGTGCGCAACTCGGTCGTCTGGACGGGCGGCGTGGTGCTCCTGCAGAACATCGCGGGCCTCGCCGCCGCGCTCCTCCTCAACCAAGGCCTGCCAGCGCAGCGCCTGAGCCGCGTGGTCGTCCTTATCCCCTGGGTCCTTCCCGGCGTCGCCGCCGCCCTGCTGTGGCGGTTCATCTACGACCCGCAACTCGGCCTGCTCAACGGCCTGCTGCAAACCGCCGGAGTGATCGACAGCGGGATCGCATGGCTGGGGAGTTCGACGACTGCCATGGGAGCGGTGATCGTCGCGGCCGTCTGGAAGGGCTTCCCCTTCTCGATGGTGATGTACCTCGCCGCTCTCCAGGGGGTGGAGCGGGACCAGATCGAGGCGGCGATGGTAGACGGAGCCGGCGCCTGGCGGCGGTTCCGCTACGTCATCATCCCGTCGATCTCCGGGGTGATCCGGCTGAACCTGCTACTGACCACGGTGTTCACATTCAACTACTTCGACATGATCTGGGTTGCGACCCGGGGCGGTCCGCTGGATGCCACACACATCTTCCCCACCTACATCTTTCGGCTCGGCTTCGGGGAGCTCAAGTTCGACGAGGCGGCCACGTACGGCGTGGTGGCAGCGCTCATCCTGGCAGTCGCCGGCTACCTGTACATCCGCGAGCTTCGTCCGCAGGAGTCGGTGTGACAGCCCCCGGCCCGACCAGGACTCGACTCGGACGCTTCGCGGCGTCCGACTCCCGCCCGGCGCGCGCTCGGCGGAACCGGAGCACGAGGCGGGTGCTGCTCGTCGTGCTGCAGGTGCTCCTGATCGTCGCAGTGCTGGAGCCGTTGTACTGGATGGTCAGCGTGTCCTTCAAGCCCGAGGCGGAGCCATTCCAGATACCGCCGCGGCTGTGGCCGGACAGCGCCACCCTGGAGAACTACGCGAGTTCGTTCCGGCCCGAGTTCCGCCGCTACCTGCTCAACAGCGCGCTGGTGTCAATCGCGACCATTGTGGTTTCGATCACATCCGCGCTGTTCGCCGCGTACGCGCTGTCCCGGTTCCGGATCCGCGGCGCCCGGGCGATCCTGCTGTTCATCATCGTCGCCCAGATGTTTCCGGCCGCTACGCTGATCATTCCGATCTTCGAGATCGTCCGGATGCTCAACCTGCTCAACACGTACGTCGCGCTGGTGTTCGCGTACATCACGATCACGTTGCCGGTGGCCACCTGGATGATCCTGGGCTTCGTGCGTACCGCGGGCCGGGAGATCGAGCAGGCCGCGATGGTCGACGGATGCACGCGGCTACAGGCGTTCTGGTACGTCGTGGTGCCGGCCGCACGACCGGGGATCGCCGCGACCGCGGTCTGGATCGCGGTCGTTGTCTGGCAGGAGCTACTGTTCGCGCTGTCGCTCACCACCAGCCAGGACATGCGCACCGTCGCAGTCGGCCTCAACGACTTCATCGGACAGTACGGTGTGCGGTGGGGCGAGCTGATGGCTGGATCCGTGGTGATGTCGATACCGGTGGTGGTGTTGTTTGCCGCCCTGCAGCGGCACTTCGTGGCCGGCCTGACCCAGGGTGCGACGAAGGGCTAGCAGATGCCACGAGACTGCTGGTCCGTAGACTTCGTGAACGCCGCATGATCCCGGAGCACTCGCCATGACCCCCGCTGCCGAACGACGAATGAGTACCGTCCCGTCGGCCGCGGACAGCTCCGCGGACCTCGTTCGCGCGGCCGCTGTGGCGCGCCGGTATTTCATCGACCGCCTTACCAAGCAGGCCATCGCGGAGCAGTTCGGAATATCGCGGTTCAAGGTAGCGCGGCTGCTGGATCTGGCCCGCGACGCCGGGCTGGTGCACATCGAGATCCGGGCACCGCTGGACATCGACATCGACCTCAGCGAGCGGGTGCAGAAGGCCCACGGGTTGGCCGAGGCGTGGGTCGTGAGCGGGCCGGAAGCGGCCGGCGAGCAGTTGCATACCCGGCTGGGACGGGTGGCCGCGACCATGGTCGCCGAGGCGGTCGAACCCGGCCGGGCCATCGGTATCGCCTGGGGTCGTAGCATGCGTGCGCTCGTCGACGCGCTGCCCGCGCTGCCCGCCTGCCCGGTCGTCCAGGTGGCCGGAGGGTTGCCGCATGACTCCGGCGACAGCGCCGCGGACCTGGTCCGCAGGCTCGCCCAACTCGGCGGTGGCCAGGCCCACCTGCTCCACGCGCCGCTGTTCGTCGGGGACGGCGCGGTGGCAGCCAGCCTGCGCGCCGAGCCGGCCATCGCGACGACGCTCGAACGGTGCTCTCAGTTACACCTCGTGCTGCTAGGCGTCGGCGCCTGGAACCCGCACAGTTCCCCTGTGGCCGCGACTCTCAGGCAGGACGACATCGACGCTCTCGGCCGCGCCAAGGTGGTCGCGGAAGTGTGCGGGCTGTTCATCGCCGAGGACGGGGCCGTGGTCCGAACCGGGCTCACCGAGCGGGCCATGGCCATCACCGAGGAGCAACTGCGATCGGGCCCGGAGGTCATCGCAGTGGCCGGCGGCCCCGAGAAGGGGCCGGCGGTGGCGGCGTTCGTGAGGTCCGGGCTGTGCACCCGCCTCGTGACCGACCGGGCGGCCGCGCACGCCCTTCTCCGGTAGCGGGGGGACGTCGGTTCGATCACGTTCGGCAGATCTGGCCCAACCTCACGAGGTCTGCGCGCCTGTTGCAGCGAGGGCGACCCTGCTGAACGTGATCGAACGCGTCAGGCCATCGCCTGCTGCAGCCGCTCGTCCAACGCGTCCAGGAACTGCTCCGTGGTGAGCCAGCCCTGATCACCGCCGACCAGCAGCGCCAGGTCCTTGGTCATCTTCCCGCTCTCCACGGTTTCGACGCAGACCCGCTCCAGGGTCTCGGCGAACCCGACGACCTCCGGCGTGCCGTCCATCTTGCCGCGGTGCGCCAGGCCACGGGTCCAGGCGAAGATGGACGCGATCGGGTTCGTGGACGTCGGCTTTCCCTGCTGATGCTGACGGTAGTGGCGGGTAACGGTTCCGTGGGCCGCCTCGGCCTCGACCTTGCCGTCCGGCGTCATCAGCACCGAGGTCATCAGGCCCAGGGAGCCGAAGCCCTGGGCCACGGTGTCGGACTGCACATCGCCGTCGTAGTTCTTGCACGCCCAGACGTAGCCGCCCTCCCACTTCAGCGCGGCGGCCACCATGTCGTCGATCAACCGGTGCTCGTAGGTGATGCCGGCCTCGGCGAACCGCTGCGCGTACTCGGCCTCGAACACCTCCGCGACGATGTCCTTGAACGCGCCGTCGTAGGCCTTCATGATCGTGTTCTTGGTCGACAGGTAGACCGGGTA
>CAZMXH010000039.1:0-15584 GCA_964570165.1 uncultured Actinomycetes bacterium | reverse complement strand
CGGCGCCGCCTTGTCCGAGACGCTCGGAGTCGGCAAGGGCAGCGTGACGCTCGCCGATATCACCGACCACGCGGACCTGATCGTCATCGTCGGCCAGAACCCGGGCACCAACCACCCGCGGATGCTCTCCGCCCTCGAGCAGGCGAAGGACCGGGGCGCGCGGATCGTCGCGGTCAACCCGCTGCCGGAGGCCGGGCTGATGGCGTTCAAGAACCCGCAGCGTATGCGGGGCCTGGTCGGCCGGGGCACGCCGCTGGCGGACCGGTTCCTGCAGCTGAAGGTGGGCGGCGACCTCGCCTTCTTCCAGGCGGTAAACCGGTCGCTCGTGGAGGCGGACGAGCGAACCGGAGGCGTGCTCGACCACGCGTTCATCGAGGCGCATACCACCGGCTTCGAGGACGCCGTCGCGGCCTGGGACAAGCTGGACTGGGCCGACGTGGACGCCGCAACCGGGCTACCCCGGGAGCAGATCGACGGGTTCGTGGAAGACGTGCTCGGGGCGTCCAGCGTGATTGTGTGCTGGGCGATGGGCCTCACCCAGCACAAGCAGGCGGTAGCGACGATCCGGGAGATCGTCAACTTCCTCCTGCTCCGCGGCAACATCGGGCGGCCGGGGGCCGGAGCCTGCCCTGTCCGCGGGCACAGCAACGTGCAAGGGGACCGGACGATGGGCATCTGGGAGAAGCCCAGCCCTGCATTCCTCGACGCGCTAGGTGCCGAGTTCGGCTTCGATCCGCCGCGGGAACACGGCTACGACACGGTGAACACCATCCGTGCTATGCGGGACGGCAGGATCCGAGTGTTCATGGCGGTTGGGGGGAACTTCGCGGCGGCGACGCCGGACAGCGCCGTGACCGCGGACGCGCTGCGCAGCGTCCCGCTCACCGTGCACGTGTCGACGAAGCTGAACCGGTCCCACGTCGTCCCGGGCCGGCGGTCGCTGATCTTGCCGTGCTTGGGGCGGACCGAGGTCGACCGCACAGGTGGCCGCGAGCAGTTCGTGACCGTCGAGGACTCGATGAGCGTGGTGCACGCCTCGCGAGGAACGCTTGCCCCTGCCTCCGACCGGCTGCGGAGCGAGGTGTCGATCATCTGCGGCCTTGCCCGCCGGGTGTTGGGGCCGGACGACCCCACGCCGTGGGAGGAGTTCGCCGCCGACTACGCGGCCATCCGCGACCGGATCTCCCGTGTCGTGCCCGGTTTCGACGATTTCGAGACCAAGGTGGGCAGGCCCGGCGGATTCGTGCTGCCGCACCCTCCGCGGGACGCCCGGAGCTTCCCGACCGCGAGCGGGCGGGCGCAGTTCAGCGTCAACCCGCTGGAGGTCATCCGGGTGCCCGAGGGCCGGCTGCTGCTGCAGACGGTGCGCTCGCACGACCAGTTCAACACCACGGTCTACGGTCTGCACGACCGATACCGCGGCGTGCACGGCGGTCGGCGCGTGGTATTCGTCCACCCAGACGACCTGGCCGAACGTGGACTTGTTGACGGTGCCCTGGTGGACGTGGTCAGCGAGTGGGCGGACGGTGAGCGGCGCGCTCCCGGCTTCCGGGCCGTCGCCTACCCGACGGCGCGCGGGTGTGCCGCCGCGTACTTCCCGGAGACCAACGTGCTCGTGCCGCTCGACCATACCGCCGAGGTCAGCGGCACGCCGGCGTCGAAGTCGCTCATCGTCCGCCTCGAGCCCGCAGCTCCCATTGCATCACGAAACCCCCCCGCCTCTGCCCCTCACCCGGGCAGTTGCCCTGTTACGGGCCATAGCGGGGTGGTTTAGGTGATCAATGGGCCACCGGCCGGGACGCTCTCCAGCCAGTAGAGCAGAGTACGGGTGCCGAATGCCGTGCCGCCCTTCACGATCTCGTGCTCGTCGGCGTCCGCCCGCCCGGTTCCTGCGATGTCCAGATGCGCCCATGGCACGCCACGGGTGAACCGCTCCAGGAAGAGCGCGGCCGTGATGGAGCCGGCCCCGACCTTCCGCGTCTCGACGTGGGACACGTCCGCGACGGCCGACTCCAGCGCGCCGCGGTAGTCATCAACCAGCGGCATCCGCCACAGCCGCTCCCCCGCGGCGGAGCCCGCGGCAACGAGAGCCGATGCCAACCCGTCGGACGTGGCGTACAGCGGGGCGTGCCGCCGCCCCAGCGCCGTCGTCGCCGCGCCCGTGAGAGTGGCCACGTCGACCAGCACCGTCGGCGACAGCGCAGCCACGGCGTACGCGATCGCGTCGGCAAGCACGAGCCGGCCCTCCGCGTCGGTGTTGCGAACTTCCACCGTGGTGCCGTCGTACTGCCGGATCACGTCCCCCGGACGCTGTGCCGTACCGCTCGGCTTGTTCTCGGCGGCCGGTACGAGGCCGGTGACCCGCACCGGGCAGCCCACCGCGGCAAGGGCGGACAACACACCGATCACGACCGCACCGCCGGACATGTCGGTCTTCATCGCGGCCATGCCCCTACGCTTCAGGGACAGCCCACCGGTGTCATAGGTGATGCCTTTCCCGACGAGCACGACGTGTGGCGTGCGAGCGGCGTCACCCGGCGGCGTGTAGCGCAGCTCGATCAGACGCGGCGGGCGGGCGGAGCCCATGCCGACGGCCACGATCCCGCCGAAGCCGTCGGCAGCGAGCTGCCGCTCATCGCGCACCCGCACGTCTAGCCCTGACTCCCGGGCGACCGAACGCGCCTGGTCTGCCAGCCACACCGGATCCTTGATGTTGGACGGAGTGTGCACGAGGTCGCGGGCCAGCCAGGTAGCGCGGCCGACGGCCACGCCTCGGTCCAACGCGGCGCTCGGCTCGGTCCCGGTCAGTACCAGTGTCTTCAGCGGCGCCTTCGCCTGCCCGCGGGTGCGCCACGCGTACGCTGCCAGCAGCGCGCCCTCCACGAACGCCCGCATCTCGGCGTCGCCCGAACCGGCCACCGCACTGGTCGCCAACCGCGACACCCCCCGGGCGGCGCGAGCCATCGCCGCGCCGGCCTTGCGAAACGCGCCGGGCGAGCCGTCCCCCATCCCGACGAGCAGCACCCTGGCTACGTCGCCGCGGCCGGGAACGGACACCACCTCACCGGCCTTGCCGGTCTTCGACTCCCGGTCCAGCGCGGCGAGCAGGTCCACTCCGAACTCGGCGGCGACGTCCGGAGCGCCTGGGCCCACCACGGGACCGTCCGGCCATACCGGCAGCGCGATCACGGACACGCCGGACAGCGGCACGCCGTCCGGCACGGGCTCGACCACGGTGGGGCGGACGGGCATCATCCGGGTGGCGGGCGGCACAGAATACGACTCCTCAGGGTCAGCGGGGATGGCACGGCCCCGGCCTACACCGCTTTACGCGCGTTCGGCCGGGGCCGGATCACATCAAGCCTCGGGCTTGTTCAGCCGACAGCAACCTTCAGCGCCTCGCTGAGCGCGTCCGCCTCATCGGCCGACAACTCGACGACGAGCCGTCCACCACCTTCGAGCGGCACGCGCATCACGATGCCACGCCCCTCTTTGGTCACTTCGAGCGGCCCGTCGCCAGTCCGCGGCTTCATCGCCGCCATCCGCGTACCCCTTCCTCTTCAGGCGCACACGCGGGATTCCCAGCGTCGGGAAACGGCCCCGCGTGCGTCACGATATCCTCATTATCCCGCACTTCCGCGGCCAGCGGAACGCGGTACAGTCGCGCACTGTCCAGGGTCGTTCTGCACGTTGTCCTGCCCGCCAGGCAAGATAAACGGTTATGAACGCCAGGTCCGCCCTCTTCGACCTCTACGGGGACCACCTCCGGTCCCGCGGCGGCCAGGCACGCGTCGCATCGCTGGTCGCCCTGCTCGCTCCCCTCGGCATCACGGCTCCGGCAGTCCGCACTGCGGTGTCCCGCATGGTCAAGCAGGGGTGGCTGGTGCCATCGAGGATCGACGGCGCTGCGGGCTACAGTCTCACCCCCCGGGCGGAGCGGCGGCTGGACAACGCGGCGGCGCGAATCTACCGGACCACCGCGAACCACGAGTGGGACGGTCGCTGGCACCTGGTCATACCGGAGCGACCCAGCGACCGCGCCACCCGCGAACGCCTGCGTGCAGCGCTCACCTACCTCGGCTATGCGCCGATCGGCGACGGTACCTGGCTGGCCGCCCGGCCGTCCCCGGAACTGGAGGCGCTGCTCGAGGCCGAAGGCGTCACCGCTGAGCTCTTCACGGCTCGTCATCAGGTTGACGACGCCGCGCTGATCCGGCGGGCGTGGGATCTCAACGCCATCGGCCGCTCGTACGAGCGCTGGCTGGCCGATGCTCGCCGCCTGGTGGACGGCCTGCGCGACGACGCACCCGACGAGGAGGTGTTCGCTATCCGCAGCACCCTCGTCCACGAGTGGCGCAAGTTCCTGTTCACAGACCCGGGCCTGCCCAGGGCGCTGTTGCCGGAGAACTGGCCCGGCGACACCGCCGCGGCCTACTTCGACGCCGCGGCGGCTCGGCTGCTGCCCCCGAGTTCCCGGTTCGTCGACGCGTGCCTCGCACTCCCGCATACCGACAGTCCGAACGGAGTCCGCCCGTGACCGTGCAGTACACCATCGAGTCCGCAGTGGCGACGATCACGCTCGACCGTCCCGAGTCGATGAACAGCCTGGACACGGCGACCAAGGCCGACCTCCGCGACGCGGTCCAGCGGGCCGCCGCTGACTCTGGGATCAGAGCCGTCGTCCTCGCCGGCACGGGGCGGGCGTTCTGCGTCGGCCAGGATCTGAAGGAGTACGCCGGCGCGCGGCAGAACGGCTCGCCCGCGCTCGAGAACACGATCAGCGAGCACTACAACCCGATAGTCACCACGCTGGCCCGGATGCCGAAACCGGTCGTGGCGGCGGTCAACGGCGTCGCCGCCGGTGCGGGTGTCTCGTTCGCCTTGGCCTGCGATCTGCGCGTCGTGGCGTCGTCGGCCGGCTTCAACCTCGCCTTCGCCTCGATCGGGCTGTCGTGCGACAGCGGGACGTCATGGACACTGCCGCGGTTGGTGGGCTGGGCGAAGGCCCGCGAACTGCTGCTCATGCCCCGAACCGTGAGCGCGGACGAGGCGATGTCGCTCGGGCTGGCTACCGAAGTGGTGCCGGACGAGGAGGTGTTGCCGAGGGCCACCGCCCTGGCGAACGAGCTCGCGGCCGGGCCTACGGTGGCGTACGCCGCCATCCGCGATGTCCTCGAGTTCTCGGCCACCCACGGCCTGGACGAGTCGCTGGAGCACGAAAAGCAGCTGATGAGACGCACGGGAGGGACGGAGGACCACCGCCTAGCCCTCGAGGCCTTCCTGGCCAAGCAGCGGCCGGAGTTCCACGGCCGATGAGCACCGCCGAGCCGCCGGCCGTACGGAACGGCAGGTCCGGCGCCACCGAATGGGCCGAGCGTGACGACCGCGGGCTTCCAGTGCCCGGGCCGGACGGTGAGCCACGCTGCCCATGGGCCATCGGAACGGCCGACTACCTCGAGTACCACGACCACGAGTGGGGCCGGCCCGTCCACGGTGATGTCGCGCTGTTCGAGCGGCTCACCCTGGAGGCCTTTCAGTCCGGGCTGTCGTGGTTGACCATCCTGCGCAAGCGGCCGGGCTTCCGGATGGCGTTCGACGGGTTCGACCCCGACACCGTGGCGGCGTACGGGGAGGAGGACATCGCCCGCCTGCTCGCGGACCCGGGGATCATCCGAAACCGCGCCAAGATCACAGCAGCCATCGGCAACGCGCGCGCGCTGGTCCGGCTTCGCGACGCCTCGGGCGACGGTGCCCTGGACCGGCTGATCTGGTCGTACGCTCCCCCGCCGAAGCCGGCGCCCTTGTCGATCTCCGATGTACCGGCGACGACTCCCGAGTCCGCCGGGTTGGCCAAGGCGCTCAAAAGGCGTGGGTTCAGCTTCGTGGGGCCCACGACGGCGTACGCCACGATGCAGGCCGCGGGCCTGGTCGATGATCATCTCGCGGGCTGCGTCGCGCGTGGCGGGTTGCAGTGACCGCTGACTCGCACCCGGGCTTAGCGCCCGGACATGCCATTGCGCGGAGCCTCGTCGCCGGGCCCGCCGGTGGTGGAGGTGTCCCCGGCCGGCGACTCGCCTTCGGCGGGCCCTCTGGTCTCCCCGGCGCCGGCAGCCGCGGTGTCGGCCGCTGCCTCCGCCGACGGGCTGGCCGGGCCGCTCGCGCCGGGCTCACCGGGTCGGGCCTCAGGTGCCTCCCCGGGCACGTCCGGGGACGGTTGCCCCGAGCCCATGCCTACCCTGGTTCGGGGCGGCGCGTAGGCCATCACAGACTGCCGCGCCTGGGTCTGCACCATCCGCTCCAGGCGCGCGATGTGCCTGTCGCGCTCGACGAGTTGACCCGCGAGCCGGTCGAGCACCGAATCGACCTGGTCCATCCGGTAGCCGCGAAAGGAGACGGCGAAGTGAACGTCGTCGATGTCGGCCGCCTCGACGCGGCCATCGGGGAGGTACGGCCGCTCCATGTCCGGGAACGGCTCCTCGAGACCGTCGCCCCGGCCGACAGCCGCGGCGGCCACGGCGAACACGACTACCGCCGCTACGGCCACGAACACGACGTACATCGTCACCGTCTGCCTCCATCCTGGCGTCCGGGCAGGCCCGGTACCGGGGGTTGGCGCGCTACCACCGCGACGATCGTGCCACGCTGTGCCCACAGTACGTCTGCAGGAGGATACTGTGCCCGATGAGAGAGCACCGCGTCGGGCGGTGCCGGTTCAGGAGGTGCTGCGCCTCGGGTCCCGGGAGTTCCGTCCCGGGACTTTCGCCGTCATGGCGATCGTCAACCGCACTCCGGACTCGTTCTACGACGGGGGCGCCACCTACGGACTGAAAGCCGCTCTCGCCCGGGTCGACCAGGCGGTCGCGGAAGGAGCCGACATCGTCGATGTGGGCGGCGTACGTGCCGGCTACGGCGAACCGGTGAGCGAGGCCGAGGAGATCCGCCGCACGGTCGGGCTGGTCCGTGCTGTCCGGGAGCGGCATCCGGACCTGGTGCTCAGCGTGGACACTTACCGGGCGGCGGTCGCCGATGCGGCGTGTGCCGCAGGAGCCGACCTGATCAACGACGCTTGGGGCGGGGCCGACCCCGCGCTGCCCACCGTGGCGGCCGAGCATGACGTCGGCCTGGTGTGCAGCCACGCCGGCGAGCTGCCGCCGCGTACCGACCCGCACCGGGTCTCCTACGCCGACGTCATGACCGCGGTCGTGGAGGGAACGACCGAGCTCGCGGAGAAGGCGCTCGCCGCCGGCGTCCGCAAGGACGGCCTCGTCGTCGACCCCACGCACGACTTCGGCAAGAACACCTACCACTCGCTGGCGGTGACGCGCCGCCTCGGTGAGCTTGTGGCCACCGGCTGGCCGGTGCTGGTCAGCATGTCCCGCAAGGACTTCGTCGGCGAGACGCTTGGCCTCGGCGTCGATGACCGCCTACCCGGAACGCTTGCCGCCACCGCCGTCGCCGCCTGGCTCGGAGCGCGCGTCTTCCGGACCCATGATGTGGCGGAGACCCGGCAGGTGCTGGACATGGTGGCGTCGATCCAAGGGGTACGCCCTCCCGCGGAGGCGCGCCGCGGCCTTGCCTGAGTTGGTGGGCGACGGGAGGCGGATCTCGAAGCTGCAGCCGCCATGGACGTTCCGGGCTTTCACCGTCCCCTCGTGCGCCGCGATGACCTCCCGTACGATCGCCAGGCCGAGGCCACTGCCGGCCGCACCGTCGGAGCTTCGCCCGGGCGAGCCGCGCCACCCCGGCTCGAACACCCGGTCCAGGTCGGTTGCAGGGATGCCGCCGCACCCGTCGCGGACGCGCACCACCGTCTCGCCGTTGACCGCGGCACCCGTGACCGCGACGGTGCCGCCCGGCGGTGTGTGCCGCACGGCGTTAGCCACCAGATTCGCCAGTGCCCGCGCAAGCTCGTCCCCATCGCCGCGGACCGGCAGCCGGCCTTCGAGCCTGGTTTCGAGCAGTACGTCGCCTGCCGTCGCGGCGGAGCGCGTCTCCGCCACGACGTCCTCGGCCACCTCCTGCAGGCTCACCAGGGTGTCCCGCGCGCGCTGCGGCAGCGCCTGTAGCCGCGACAGCTCGAACAGGTCGTCGGCGATGCGGGCCATCCGCTCGGCGTTGGCCCGGATCTGCCCGAGCGCCCCGGAGACGTCGGCGACGATGCCGTCCTCGAGCCCTTCGGCGAGTGCCCGCACGCCGGCCAGCGGGGTGCGAAGGTCATGGCTAAGTGCCGCGACAAGGTCCCGGCAGCTCGCCTCCAACGCATGCTCGCGCGCCCGGGACGCCGCCAGCTTCCGGTGCACCTCGTCCAGCTGCGCGTTGAGCTCGGCCAGTTCAGCCGGCGCCGAACGGCCGGGCCCGCCCGAGGACGCCCGGTAGGTCTCGGTCAGGCGGCTCACCTGATCGCTGATCGACCGGGAGTTGGCCGCGAGCCTGCGCCCTAACACAACGGCGAGCGCGACTGCCAGCACGGCAGCGGTGGCGAGGACGACGGCGATAACCTCCGCATCGTGCTCGGAGAGGAACATCGCCCGCACGTTCACCAGCACGGCCACGATCACCGCGATCATCGGCACCAGCGCGCACGCGACCACCGAGAGCGTCACCGACCGGCGCCGGACGACGTGTAGCAGCAGCCCGCCTGCCAAGCCGACGGCTAGGCAACTCGCCGCCGTGGCAGTGAGCATGAACCCCAGGTCACTCATCCTCCCCCTCCCGCGACCTGTCAGGCCGGACAGCTTCGCCACCAGCGCCGGCACCAGCGTTTGCCCTGACAACTCCGGATGAGGACGAGGCCAGAGGGTCGAACCGGTACCCGACCCCGCGGACTGTGACCACCAGCCGCGGGTCGGACGGATCCTCCTCGACCTTCTCCCGCAGCCGTCGCACGTGCACGATCACCGTCGAGTTGTCCCCGAAGTCCCAGCCCCACACCCGCCGCAGCAGGTCCCGCTTAGTGAACGTCTGGCCAGGGTGGGAGAGGAGGAACAGCAACAGATCGTATTCGCGGGCGGTGAGCGACACCGACTCACCGCGAACACGCACCGTATGTGCCGCCGTGTCGATGGTCACCGGACCGCCGTGCAACGTCCGCGGCAGCACCGCTTGCCCGCGCAACCGCTCCTCGCGCCGGAGCAGCCCAGTGATCCGCAGCGTCAGCTCTCGCGGGCTGAACGGCTTGACCAGGTAGTCGTCCGCCCCGGCCTCGAGCCCGAGCACGCGGTCGTCCTCCTCCCCGCGGGCGCTCAGCACGACCACCAGGGTGTGGTCGCCGTCGGCTCGAATCCGGCGCAGGACGTCGAGCCCGGAGCGGTCGGGCAGCATCAGGTCCAGTACGACGACGTCCGGCCGCCACTCCCGCCAGGCGCGCTCGGCGCTCACCCCATCCGACGCGACCCGAGGCTCCAGGCCGGCATCGCGCACGTACGCGGCCACCACGGACGACACCGTGGCGTCGTCCTCGACGACCAGCACCCGGGCGGTCAACGCAACGCGTCCTCGAGGCGCAACTGCCAGTCGAACCAGCCGTTCTCGACGACGAACGTCAGCACGTCCCTGTCCAGCCCGGTGGCGATGGCAATACCGAGCAGCACGAACACCACCCCCAGCCCGCGGCGGAACCAACCGTGCGGGTCGATGCCCCACCCCAGGGCGGCGACCGCCCGGCGGCCTCCGAACACCACGGCGGCCATCATGGCGGCCAGGCCCAGGAGATAGGCGACCAGGTAGGCCACGCCCTCGGCGGGCGTCGCCGGGAGGATCACGGCGACGATCACAGCGTACGTCGGGCTGCACGCGCTGAACACCGGACCAAGGCTGGCGCCGAGAACCACGTCCCCCGCCCGGGACTGCCGCGCCATCCCGAGCCGGGCACCGCGGTCGCCAGCGCGTGCCAGCCGCAGCCGTCCCGCCACGGCGGTCCACAGTTGCGGCACTAGAGTCACGAGGCCGAAGCCAACCAGGATCCCGCCGGCGACGGCCTGCCACACCTGCTGCGGCACGCCGAGCAGCAGCGTCGTCGCCTTCAGCAGCAGCGAGAACACGAGCACGGACGCGCACAGGCCCGCGATGACCAGCCCGGCGCTGTGGGGACGGCTCCCCGGCGCCAGCGAACGTCCGATCAGGACGGGCAGCAGCCCGACGACGCACGGCGCGAGCACCGACAATGCGCCAGCGACGGCCGCCACCGCCACGAACGGCACGGCTTACGCCTCCTCACGCGGTGCGCGAGCGGCCACGGCAAGCTCACCCCAACTCGCCGAGGATCGTGTCGATCGAGCGGTCTTTGCCGTAGCCGACCCAGGAGGAGATCTCCTCGCCGTCCGCGTCCACCCTGACGAAGGTGCTCTGGAGGGTGACCCCGTACCGCTGCTTCAGGCCGGTCTCGCTGTCGTAGTCGACCTGCAAGATCTGCACGCCGTCGGGGAGCGAGCCCGCTCTGATCGACTCGTCGAACGCCCTGCACTCCGGACACCACGGGGCGTGGAAGAACAGGATCGTGGTCTCGTACGCAGGGTCGGCGACGAGGTCCGGGCTGTAGCCGCGGTAGGTACCTGGAGCGGGCTGTGCACCCGCGCCGCCTTCGCCGCCAGCTGTCTCGGTCGGCGGCGAACTACGCTCCATGCTCGCATCGGTGGGCGGGGACGTGGGCTCCATACCTGCATCGGCGCGGCCGGCCGGCTGCTCTGCCGCAGCCGTGTCTTTGGGCGAAGCCGTCGTGGTTCCCCCGCCTCCGCCGCACGACGCGGCCACGAGGACCGCTGCTGCAACCACCGCCGCCAGCCGGTGCGGGCGCGCGCCATTGCGACCGTTTCGCATGGCGTCCACGCTACGGCCAGCGACGCTGCGCTCCGGCCCGCTGCCGATAACGGTTTGCTGACACCAGCGTCACGCCGGGCCGGTCAGCCAGGCACGTAACCGCTGCTCGCACTGTTCGATCTCGGCCACGTCGACGCGCTCCTCGTCGTGGTGGGCGAGCAGCGGGTCTCCGGGCCCGTAGTTCACCGCCGGTACCCCGCGTTCGGCGAACCTGGCGACGTCGGTCCACCCGTCCTTGGCGCGCGGCTCGCCGTCCACGGCCGCGAGGAACGCAGCCGCGGCGGGATGCGCCAGGCCGGGCCGGGCGCCTGGCGCAGAGTCGGTCAGCGTCACGTCGAACCCGGAGAACACGTCCCGTACGTGATCGGCGGCGGCGGCCTCGGTCTTGTCCGGAGCGAAGCGGTAGTTGACGGTCACCACGCACTGGTCGGGGATCACGTTTCCCGCGACGCCGCCGGTGATGCCGACCGCGTTCAGCCCCTCCCGGTAGACCAGGCCGTCGACCCCGACCTCGGCAGGGCGGTACGCGCGGAGCCGGTCGAGGACCTCACCGGCAGCGTGGATCGCATTGACGCCCATCCACCACCGGGCGCTGTGCGACGCCCTGCCGCGGACCTCGACCGCTGCCCGCAGCGTGCCGTTGCAGCCGCCCTCGACAACAGAGGAGGTGGGCTCGAGCAGAACTGCGAAATCCCCGGCCAGCCACTCGGGATGGTTCCGCGCCACCCGCCCGAGGCCGTTCTTCGCCGCCTCGACCTCCTCGTTGTCGTAGAAGATGTAGGTGACGTCGCGGTTCGGCGCAGCGATATGCGCGGCGAGCACCACCCGCTCGTCCCGCCCGAGGTGGGTACGGGCCACCACCGTGTCGCCGTCCCTGCTGACCGTGAGGTGCGGGACGGAGCCCAGCGCCGCCTCAATCGCATCAGCGAGCGGACCCTCCCCGCCGCTGACCGACTCGATGTCGCACAGCGCCGCCGTCAGTTCGGGGCCGGGCAGATCGAGGCGGACGCGCGCGGTCACGCCCACCGACCCTACCCGTCCGGCGAGCCCGGCGGCCGCCGTGCCGGCCGTGACGGTGGGGCGGAGGAGCCGCCTGCCGCCCCACCGTCGAACGCGTCGGCTCAGAGGTCGGCGCAGTCGCCCGACGCGCTGCCGTTGAGGTCGTTCACGGCACCGAAGTCGGCGACGGCCGCGCTGTTGCCGGCGCAGGTCAGATTGCCGTTGACCGTGTTGCCGGCCAGGATCGGCCCGTACTCGAAGCCGAACTCGCTGAACCGCTCGGCACCCTCGTGCGGCGGCACCTGGGTGTTGCCGGTCAGGATGATGCCGCCGTTGAAAGTGCTCCCCGAGGCCGTCACGTCGGCGGCGGTGTCCGCGATCCGCGTCGCGCCGTTCACCGTTGTGCCGAACAACTGCACCACATCGGCGCCGTCGGCATTCAGACCGCCGCGGACGGTGCTGTCCTTGAGCACGAGCGAGGCGCCTGCCGCGACGGTGATCCCGCCATTGACGGTGGCGTCGTCGAAGCACGTGACGCCGTCGGTGACATTCACACCGCCGTTGTGGCGTCCGGTAAGAGTCTCATCGCACTCCGGCGACTCACCCGGGAGCACGGTGACCGTGAACTCGTCCGGCTCGCCGACGTTGCCTGCGGCGTCGACTGCGCGATGCTCGACCGTGTGCGTTCCGAAGCCCGGGACGAACGGGCCGCCCGGGTCGTCCGGGCCGTACTCCTGCTCGAAGGCGGCCTTCATCACGCCACCGTCGCCGAGGCTGCCGTAGTTGAGCGCCTTGATGTCGGTGCCGGAGTGGGAGAAGTTCCACGGCGTGCCGTGCGGTTCCTCGGGGAAGCCGAAGTAGTTGTAGTAGCCGTCCCCGTTCAGCTGGAACTCTCCCACGACGAAGCCCTCGGTGTTGTCCTCCGGCTCGAGCAGCATGTCGAACTCGTTGAAGTACACGTTGTGCCCGTCGCCGGCCGCCAGCGTGGTCAGCGGCTCGGACAGGGTGCGGGGCGCGTCCGGCGAGCCGTTGTCGACCGTCCAGCTCACCGAGTCCGACTGCCCGCCCGGGTCCGCGGGGTCGGTGACGGTCACGGTCAGCTCGGAGTTGCCGGCCGGAAGGTCCATCTCGCCTAGGTTCAGCGTGCGGCTGTTCTCCGCGTCCTCGACGACCTCGCCGTTGAGCTCCCAGCTGACGTCGAACGCGCGGTCACCCGGATGGGTGGTGTGGACGAACACGACCTCGTCGCGGGCCAGCGCGCCCCGCTCCGTCGGCGTGCTGTTGGTGATCTCCACGTCCACCGGACCGGTGTCCAACGGCTCTCCGACGGTCCACTCCCGGGTCTGCGTCATCCGCGGGCCTTCGGCGAGCTCGGGGTCGCGGACGAACTCGGACGGGTCGGAGACCGTCACGCGCACCGTGTCGCCCTGCGCGACGTCGAGCTCGGCGAGATCGAGGACGGTGCTGCCCTGAGCGTTGTCGACAGTCTCGCCGTTGACCTCCCAGGTCACCACCATCTCGTGGAACCGCGGCTGCAACGGCTCCACCCACACGACGTCGGCAGCGCCGACCTCGTCGCCGGGTGTCGCGTTCAGCGGCATCTCGCCTCTGTCGCGCAGCCCGCTGATGCGTCCCGTCATGTGCTCGCGGCCGATCTGGTCGAGCGGATAGCCGATCCAGCGCATCATCGAGTGCTCGCTGGGCCGCCAGATGCCGCAGCAGCGGTACTGGCCGCTCTCGTACCCGTCAGGGTCGGCGGCCCGGATCTCGCCGCCGGAGAGGCTCTCCTCGCCGAGCCAGCGCCACCACTTGGCCTCGCTCTCGAGCATCTCCTCCGAGGTCATCGTGGTGTGGTGGATCGAGCTCGGCTCGCCGGAGGTCCACGGCGGGCCTGGGACGGTGCGAGCGCTGTACGGGTACTCGTCCTGGAGGTTGCCAAGCGAGTGACCGATCTCGTGTAGCGAGATGAGCGGGCCCTGCGGGCTGCCGCCGGACGTGGTGGCGTGGCGGCCGCCGATCCCGCCGTAGGTGAACGTGTTGGCGATGGCCAGCGTCTGCAGGTTCTGCGCGCTGGCCGGCAGCCCGAGCGCAGGGGTCACGACGTCCTCGAGGTACGCGTTGCGCGCCTGTGCTCCCTGGGAGGAGTAGGTGATGCCCCGGGCGAGCGGGTCGGCCGGGCAGGTACCGGCGAACTGCAAGCCCAGCGGGGTGTCCCGCCGGACGTTGCCGTCGTCCGGGTCGCAGCTGATCCCGGACTCCGCCGAGACGATCTCGAGCGCGTAGACGTTGAAATAGTTGCGGTAGCTGCGGAACGGCTCGTGGGCCCACTGCACGTTCTGGTTGCGGTCGATGTCCTCGTGGAACTTGTCCATCTCATCGGCCGTGTAGCCGTCGCCGAGAATGATCAGGTTCAGCCGCTCCTCCGGCGGCCCGGTGACCTGCAGCGGCACCAGCCTGGCATCGCCGGGCTCCTGGGCGCTGGCGGCCGGCATGCTGGAGACGCCGGCCAACAGGCCCGCGACCAGGGCGGCAGACGATAGCGTGGCGACCTTCCGTCTCATCCGACTCACCTCACAGGGACGAGGGCTGCTGCGGACAGGCCTTCCTGTTCCGGCACGCTAGCCGGGCACGATCTCGTAGGCACCGATCATTTGACGGAACTTCCGGCGGTCGCGTCCGTCCGACGTCGAACGCGCCGCCCCGCTCGCGCGGCGATCAGCTGACGTGCCCAGATGGAGGTGCGGCCGGTGCGCGCCTAGGCTTCGTCTATGCCCGACAAACCGACCGCCTGGGGCCTTGGCCTGGCCACCACGACTGACAACGGCACAATCCTCGACGTCTGGTACCCCTCACCGGCGCTCGGCCCCGCGGTGGAGTCCGCCGACGACACCGACCTGCGCGTCCTCGCGGGCACCGACCTCGACCGCGGCGTCCGGACGTCGGTCGTACTCACCGTCTCCGACCTGGCGAGCCCGCCGTCCGACGCGGCCGACGTGTACCTGCGGCTGCACCTGCTGTCATACCGACTCGTCCGGCCGCACGAGGTGGACCTGACAGGTGTCTTCGGCCTGCTGAACAACGTGGTGTGGACCAACTTCGGGCCATGCCCGGTCGAAGGCTTCGAGCGAACCCGGCTGCGGCTGCGCCGCCGAGGGCCGGTGACGGTGTACGGCGTCGACAAGTTTCCCCGCATGACCGACTACGTGATCCCGTCCGGCGTGCGCATCGCCGATGCGGACCGCGTGCGCCTGGGCGCCCACCTCGCCGAGGGCACGACGGTCATGCACGAGGGGTTCGTGAACTTCAACGCCGGGACCCTGGGCGCCTCGATGGTGGAGGGACGGATCTCCGCCGGCGTGGTCGTGGGCGAGGGCTCTGACATCGGCGGCGGGGCGTCCATCATGGGCACGCTCTCCGGTGGCGGCAGCGAGGTCATCTCGGTAGGCAAGGGGTGTCTGGTGGGAGCCAACGCGGGCATCGGGATATCGCTCGGCGACGGGTGCGTGGTAGAGGCGGGCTGCTACGTCACTGCCGGCACGAAGGTGAGCCTTCCGGACAACCGCGTGGTGAAGGCGCGCGACCTGTCTGGGCAGAGCGGGCTGCTGTTCCGGCGCAACAGCATCACCGGAGCCGTCGAGGCCCTGGCCCGGTCGGGCGACTGGGGCGGCCTCAACCTGGCGCTGCACGCCAACTGAGCCGGCGGTTCGATCACGTTCGGTGGGCGCAGCCCTACCGCGGCAGGCGTGCATGCCTGCCGCGGTAGGGCTGCG
>CAZMXH010000038.1:0-15791 GCA_964570165.1 uncultured Actinomycetes bacterium | reverse complement strand
GTCCTTGACGAAGACCTTCCAGGAGCACGAGCCGGTGCAGTTCACCCCGTGGGTGGACCGCACAACCTTGTCGTGCCTCCACCGCTCCCGGTAGAACTCCTCCGCGCCACGCCCGCCGCGGCGGTGCACCTCACGGTAGTCCGCCGACGGTGTGCCCGGAACGAAGAACTGCGCCCGTCGCAGCACCGACTCCACCGGCTCCCCGCCGGGTAGCAGCGGCGCAAGCAGCTGCTCGCGCGCCGACGAGCCGCGCATGGGGCCGGCCTCGCCCTCCTGCTGTCGTTTGGTCACCTCGGACACGGCGGTCACCTCACTGGCAACGAAGGCAGGGGCGTGTCGCACGACACTACCCGAGAACGGTGCCGCCTGGGCCTCACCCCGACTCTCTTGTTTTTACTATTGATTTTTGTTCAAATAGTGCTCGCGGACTTCTCGCCCGCGGAGGGACTCCGCCCACAAGCCCGACGGTTGCGCCGCGACCCAGGGAGGTCTCGACCCCTATGACCGATCACGGCCCGCGGAACCCGGCGCCCGAGCCACGCGGCGGCCCGCCGTCCGTGGCTGAGTGGCTGGCTCGGGACGCCGGCGGGCAGCCGCCGTGGCAGCCGCCGGACCGGTGCCTGTACCGGGAGCTGTTGCGTGAGGTGATCGATCCGGAGTTGGGCATCAACATCGTCGACCTCGGCTTGGTCTACGACGTCCGGGTCGACGAGGGCGTGGCACGGGTGCGGATGACGTTGACCACGCCCGGCTGCCCGCTTGGTGCCTACATCGACGATGAGGTGCGCTCCTGTCTGTGGGGTGCGCCGGGCGTGGACGACGTGGACGTGCAACTGGTGTGGGATCCACCCTGGCACCCGGACCAGATGAGCGATGAGGCCAAGCGGCAGCTGGGATGGCGGCAATGAGCCGGCCCACGATCACGCTGACCGCGCCACGACGTCGGCGGGCTAAATGGGTGCCGCCGCTGATGGCCGCCGCTGTCGTCTCGCTGCTTGCGGGTCTTTGGGCCGGCCTGGTGCTCCTCGGTCTCCCAGTCCCGGTCGGACAGGTCGCGTCACCCGAGGTGCACGGGGTGGCGATGACGCTCGGCTTCCTCGGCACGCTCATCGCCCTGGAGCGCGCGGTAGCCCTCGGGGCCGCCTGGGCGTACATCGGCCCTGCCGCCGCCGGGGCCGGCGGACTCTGCGTCGTCCTCGGCGTCGCGGAAGGGCTCGGGCAGGTACTACTCGTCGCCGCCGGGCTCACCCTCGTCGGGAACTACGTCGCGGTGCACCGTATCCAGCCGTCGCTGCACAACGTTGTGCTGGCCGCCGGCGCCGCCTGCTGGGTGGTGGCCGCCGGGCTGTGGCTCGCCGGATGGGCAATCCCGCGGCTTGTGCCCTGGCTGGCCGCGTTTCTCGTGCTCACCATCGCGGGCGAACGTCTCGAGCTGTCCCGGCTGATCGGCGCGTCCACCGCCGCCCGGTGGCTGTTCGGCGCAGCGGCTGGCTCGTTCGCGGCCGGCCTGCTCGTCTCCCTCGCCGCGGAGTCGCCAGGCATCCGACTCGCCGGGGCGGGCCTGCTCGGCCTGGCCGCCTGGCTAGCGCGCTACGACGTGGCGCGGCGTACCGTCCGAACCCGCGGTGTAACGCGCTACATGGCCGTCGCGCTGCTCACCGGCTACGGCTGGCTCGCCGTCACGGGTGTGCTGTGGGTCTGGGTCGGACAGCTGACCGCCGGACCCGCGTACGACGCGATGTTGCACGCCGTCTTCCTCGGATTCGTCATCTCGATGGTCTTCGCGCACGCACCTGTCATCGTGCCCGCCGTGCTCGGTCGGCGGTTCCCGTACCGGCCCGTCCTCTACGTCCCGCTCGCCCTGCTCCACGCCTCGCTGGCACTCCGCCTGATCGGCGGGGACGCCATCGGCAACCACACCGCCTGGCAGTGGGGCGGCTCACTCAACGAGGTGGCGCTGCTTCTGTTCCTTGTGCTGGCCGCCACCGCGGTCATCAGCTCCCGTACCGCCGGACGCGCTGAGCCAGCAGGTCCCGCTGGCCTACGTTCTCGTGAATCTGGCTAGATCGCCGAACCGAGTGATATCTACGACCGTCGAACCCGATCGGACACACCTGCGCCCGGCGGTAGTTACCGCCACGGGCCCTCGCAGGCCCGCTGCGCGGCACCCTCGGCGAGCAACTCGGTCACCGCCGCCTCACACTCCGGCGGCAGCACCCACCCATCGTCGTCCTCGTCGACGCCATCCAGGTCGCCCGGCCACGGTGGCGAGTCCCGATGGGCGTCGTCTGTGCTGATGACTGGTTCTTCCTCGTTCATACGTACGAGTATCCCAGCCGACACCGACAAGACACGGCCGTCCAACAGGAAGATCACGAAGATTCAGGCGACAAACTTCCTGATCGCCTCGTACGCCTGAAGCGGGTAGACGGTGGCTACACGAGTGGGGCTGCCCGGTGCGCGTCCGCTTCGGACTCGCTCGAGCTACGCGCCGCGTACGCTGTCACGGACGGGAGATGAGCACCCGCCAGGTCTCGGGACCCTCCTCCAGATACTCCCAGCTGAACTCGCCGGCATGTTCGGCGGCGAACTGGTAGTACAGCGGCTTCGGGTCGTGATCGTTGACGAGCACGAAGCCCTCGCCATTCCGGAGCGCGCCGTAAGTCTCGAAGATCAGCTCGTGCCTGCGTGCCGGAGGCTCGGTACGGACGTCTAACTCGCGGTCTTCACTGGTCACCGCGGCCACTCCTCACGATGGGACTTATTTATACGAGCAAACTAGTTTAAACATGCCAGAGCGGCAACCGGCCAGAGCAGAACCAGTGTGACGCTCAGCACGACGGCACTCTGCCGTGCAGGGAGGCCCTCGTAAGCGCTTGCTGTGACTAGCGATTGGTTCTCACGGCTTTCTGTGTGAAAATTTGCGTAGTGGACGTCAATGAGCTCGCCAGGCCCGATCCGCCGGCGCCATCCATCGGCCAGAGCCGCTCGCGCGTGCTCGCAGCGCTGCAAGACGCTGGTGAAGCGATGGGGGTCGGTGATCTAGCCCGGCGCGTGCGCCTCCACCCGAACACCGTCCGGTTCCATCTCGACGCTCTGGTGGAGGCCGGCCTCGTAGAGCGGTCCACCGAGCAGCGCGACCAGCCGGGACGTCCCCGGACCCTCTATGCTGCGCACCCCGGCAGCGCCCGTGCCGGGCGACGAAGCTACCGGCTGCTCGCCGAGATCCTGACGAGCTATGTCGGCGCCGAGACGCAGGAGCCTGCTCGCGCTGGGCGCGATGCCGGGCGGGCGTGGGGGCGATACCTCACCGAGCGCCCGCCGCCGTTCAGCGAGCTGGACGCCGAGGACGCCACCCGTCGGCTTGTTCACACGCTCGACGAGATCGGGTTCGCACCGGAGCCCACCACCACTGCAGACGGTCGCCGCATCCTGCTGCATCACTGCCCGTTCCGCGAGACCGCCGCGCAGCACCGCGACGTCGTGTGCTCCATCCATCTCGGGCTCATGCAGGGCATCCTCGCTGAGCTGGGCGCCCCAATCGACGCTGAGCGCCTCGAGCCGTTCGTGGAGCCCAACCTCTGCATCGCCCACCTGACAGCGAGACACGCCGTCTCCGACCGAGCCACCGAATCCGACGCGACCTACCGAATGTGATTCGTGGGCTTGCCAGCCCGGCGGCAACCCCACAGCGTTCCTTACGGCACGCGGGCGGTCCACTCCCGGGTAGCGAACTTCTCCGCGGCGAGCTTCTCCGCGGCCTGCACCTCAGCTGGCCGCAGCTCATCGTCGACGAGGCCGTACCGCTGCCGGAACGTCGCCACCATGCGATCGACGATCTCGGCGCGGGAGCGACGAGTCTGCCGGCGCAGCGGGTCGACGTACTTCTCCGCGCTTCTCGTGCCTGGCCCAGGCAGCCGCTCTTGTCCGAACCGCAGCACCTCGGCCATCCGTGCTGCATCGATGTCGTAGGCCATCGTGACATGGTGCAGCATGCCGCCGGAGGCCAGCCGGCGCTGGGCCCCACCGGCGATCTTGCCGACCGACGAGGCGATATCGTTGATCGGCCGGTGGCGCGCAACGATCCCGAGCCCTGCCAGCGCGCCCAGCACCCAATCGTCAAGCCACGCGTACGACTCGGCGATGGACATGCCCTGCACAAGCGATACGGGTGCGTACAACGAGTGGGTAATCGTGTGCTCGGGCACCACGAACATGGCGCCGCCACCGCTGATACGGCGCACGACCGTCATGCCGTACCTCTCCGCCGCGGCAACGTCCACCTCGTTGCGCAGCGACTGGAAGTTGCCGATCACCACCGCCGGCGCCGCCCATTCCCAGAACCGCAGCGTCGGTGGGCGGCGCCCGGCGGCGACCTCGCGGGTCAACACCTCGTCCAGTGCCATGTGCAGTGCCGGCTCCAGTGGACCGGTCTGAATCAGACGCCAGTCGTACGTACCGCGCACGACTCCATCTTCCCCGGCACCTATTGTTACGACGTCGCCGCAAGGGTGGTGCTCCAGCACACACGGACCACCCTGCGCCGGTTCAGCTCAACCCAGCCAGAGCACCAGGATGAAGGTCAAGCGCTCACCCGTGGGGGCTCACGCGGAACACCGAGGAGGCTCTGAACCTCGCGGATCATCTGGCATGTGAAGCCCCATTCGTTGTCGTACCAGGCCATCACCTTGACCAGGCTGCCGTCCACGACCTGGGTCAGTTCGAGATCCACGATCGCGGCACGTGAGTCACCGATGATGTCGGAGGATACGAGCGGGTCGTCGGAGACGCCGAGGATGCCGCGGTAGCGGTCGGTCTCGGCCTCCTCACGGAAAGCGTCGTTGACCTCCTGGGCCGTCGTCGGCCGGCCCGCGACGAAGACGATATCGGCGAGCGAGCCGACAGGTACGGGCGCACGCACGGCGACCCCGTCGAACCGGTCCGACAGCTCAGGAACGGCCTTGGTCGTTGCTCGCGCCGCCCCGGTCGAGGCCGGCACCAGATTGGCGGCGGCGGCCCTACCGCGCCGGTAGCTCTTGCTCCCGCTGTCAACCAGCCGCTGCCCACCTGTATAGGCGTGGACGGTGGTCATCACGGCCCGCTCCACCCCCAGTCGCCGGCTCGCGATCTCAATCACCGGCGTAATGCAGTTCGTCGTGCAACTCGCACACGAGACGATCTTCGGTTCGCCGTCCGGGCGGTTGACGCCGTGCACGACGGTGGGGACGGTGTCAGACTTCGTCGGCGCCGAGAGGACGACGAACGAAGCGCCTGCGTCGATGTGCTTGGTCAGGTCTCCTTCGGTGGTGAAGACGCCGGTGCACTCCAGCACCAGATCCACTCCGAGGTCACGCCACGGGAGGGCGGCGGGGTCGCGTTCGGAGAGTGCCGGGATCCGGGTACCGTCAATGACCAGCGCGTCTCCTTCGGATCTGACGTCGCGGTCGTACCGCCCGTAGACGGTGTCGTATTTCAACAGGTACGCGAGGTTATCCGCGTCGACGATGTCGTTCACCGCGGCGACGTCGAGTCCGTCGGTGTCGAGGAGGATCTTTAGCGCCGCTCTGCCGATCCGTCCCATACCGTTGATCGCGAGTGTCGGCATCTCACATCACCACCTCCGCGTGGTCGGGTCATGGCCGCATGGAGCCTTGCTCTGAACGTACAGCGGTGGCGGTCTCGGCGGTCGGCAGTTGCGCCTTGTAGGTGAGCACGCGGCCCCACGTGCCCGCGGTCCCCCAGATTCCCGCGCGCAGCGCCTCGAGTTGGACGATCTGGCTGTGATCGACGAACAGGTTCACCTCCGGGCCGTAGTTCTTGACGTACCACGTGAAGACCTCCGGATCGGAGGCCTCGAACATCACCCGTTCGATCCCGATCTCGCTGGCGATCCTGGCGACGACATCCGTACGCCAGGTGTGCACACTCTCGGTGATTCCCTCGGACTCGATCATCACCAGGTGCGCGCCGGCGTCTAGGTGCCGCCGGATCAGTGTGATCGCGGCGGTGATGTCCCGGGTTCCTTCGGCCTCCAACGCCTCCGGCGTGGTCGTCCCGCCGGCCCCGAACTGGATGCCGACCTCGGGCTTCGCCTCTAGCCCCACCGCGCGCACCTGGTCGGTCAGGCGTACCAGATCATCGGGTGGTACGACGACGAAGCCGCTGGACACCTCGACGATGTCGAAGCCGAGGTCGCGGCACTCGTGCAGGTAGTGATCGACGGCGTCCGGCCCCTGGGTGAGGACGAACTCGATGAAGCCACCGGTCGAGACCCGAACGTCGTACCGGTGGGCGATATCGATGATCGTACGTAGTGCCGAACGCGGCAGGAGGGTGAACGATCCGCCGGCGAACTTCAGGATGTCGACGTAGTCACCCATGGTCTCCAGAACGTCTTCCAGATACCGCGGGCCCATCACGCTGTAGTAGGGCCCGCGGATCTCCGTGAGACCGCGGCTTCGGGGTTTGGACTCGCGAACGTTCCTGCGCAGGCCGGCGAAGACGCGTTCCTCTTCGTTCATGGTGTTCCCTCCTTCATGCCGCGAGCGATTCCTCGTGCTGGCTGCCATGGCTGCCCGTGTCCAGCAAAGCAGTCACACCGGCTCGCGAAGGGTGTCCGGCGAAAATTCGCGGATGACTCCGGTCCCGCAGTTACAACATCGCCGCGACAGCATGGCAGCCGTCGCGACCTAGCGCCCGGTATCGATCACGATCTTGCCGGTGTGCTGATGCCTGAGAAACGCCCGCTGTGCCTCATGGATGTCGGTCAACGCATAGCGGGCTGCGACACGGGGCGCGATCGCGCCGTCACGCGCAGCGCGGACGAGCTTCCTGAAATGCGCCCGGGTGTGCATCGACGACCCGACCAGCCGCAGGTTGTGCAGGTACAGCCGGCGCAGGTCGAGCGTCACGACCGGACCGGCGACCGCGCCGGCGATCACCCAGCGTCCGTCGTCGCGCAGCAGCGGGATCAGCTCTCCCAGCAGTGGGCCGCCGGCGACGTCGGCAACCGCGTCCAGGCCGTCCGGGGCTGCCGCGGCAACCTGATCGGCAAGCTCGCCGTCATCCCTACGGACCACTGAGGCTGCTCCGGCATCCAGGATCGCGTCTCCCTTGTCGCCACTGGTGACGGCGACAACCGCGGCACCGCGGGCGGCGGCGAGCTCGACGAGCGCCAGCCCGACACCACCGGAGGCTCCTGTGACGAGCACGGTCTCACCGCGGCGGATCGCGGCCCGTTCAAGCATGCCCATCGCCGTGCCGTAGGCGATCGGCAAACAGGCGAGCTGCTCGTCCGACAGCGGCGAATCCGTCATCTCGTGGACCTGCTCGACCGCTACGGCGACGAACCCTGCGAACCCGCCATCAGCCTCGCTGCCGAGCAGGCCTACCGGCGGCGCGTCGTCACCAGGATGGGCGTAGCAGGCCGGGTCCACGAGGACGCGCCGTCCGACCCAGCCGGCGGGCACGGCCTCGCCGACCTCGGCGACGACGCCCGCGATGTCACCGCCCTGGACTCGGGGGAACGAGACCGGCCCGCGCCAGCCGGCCAACGCGTCCGGCCGTCCGGGGAGGCCGTAGCTGCCCTCGCGCGTCCACACGTCAGTGTTGTTCACCGCGGCCGCAGTGACGCGGACAAGCACCTGGCCCCGGCCTGGCTCCGGCACCGGCCAATCCCGCCGTACCTCCAGCGCATCGAACCCGCCGTGCCAGGTCAAAACCGCCGCGGTCATCGTTCGCATGTTTCGTCCCTGCCCCCATTGATCGCTTGTCGCCGGCCTCACTGGCTGCGTACGAACTCGTCCCGTACGTCGTCGGGAAGCCGTTCGGTGGCCATCCGGACGGTAGCTCGGGCGGCGTTCAGCGCTCTGTAGATCTGTTCGGTTGCCGCCGCCACCGGATCCTCGTGCCTACCTGGTCGCCTGTCGCCTGGTCGCCTGTCGCCTGGTCGACGATTCCATCACACGGATGCGACGCCCGATGCACTCGCTGTCGACGCGCACGACGTTGCCGTGATGGACGAGCGCCTTGCGAAGGGTCGGGCCGTCTCTCACCGACTACGACTCCGCCGCGGGCTGAAGCGTGACATCCGGGGTGTCCAGCCTCCCCTCTGGGAATCGCTCACGCGACGTCGTACGGCCTTCTCTGCCTCCACCACCAGCAGTACGACAACACCGACGCTGGCCGCCTTGATCCACTCGACATACCCGAGCGCCGTGGTCCCGAACAACGACTGCAGAGGCCCGGTGTAGGTGAACAGCAACTGCAGCAGAATGCACGCAGCTACACACACGACGGCGACCTTGTTCTCGGTGAGCCCGCGCCAGGTCAACGATGGTGAATACAGGTAGCGGCTATTGAGGAGGTAGAACATCTCGGCCAGGACTATCGCGTTGACAGCCATGGTGCGCGCCGTCTCCACGCTCGTGCCGGTCCGCAGTTCCGACAGGAACATGAAGAGCCCGCCGGCGGCCATGAGCACCGAGACCAGCATCACGCGCCAGGCGAAGTAGCGAGTGAGGAGAGCCTCCTTTGGCGGCCGTGGCGGCCGGGCCATCACGTCGCCCTCGCCGGGTTCGAAGGCAAGCGCCAGCCCAAGCGTCCCGGACGTGGCGAGGTTGATCCACAGCACTTGCGCCGGCGTCAGCGGCAGCGTGAGCTGGAACAGAATCGCCGCGATGACGACCAGTGCCTCACCGCCATTGGTCGGAAGCATGAACAGGATGAACTTGCGGATGTTGTCGTAGACGGTCCGCCCCTCCGCAACCGCGCCGGCGATCGTGGCGAAGTTGTCGTCGACGAGGACGATGTCGGCGACCTCCTTGGCGGCTTCCGTGCCCTTGCGCCCCATCGCAACACCGACGTCCGCACGCTTGAGGGCGGGGGCGTCGTTCACCCCGTCGCCGGTCATCGCCACGACCTGACGGTCTGCCTGCAGGGCGCGGACCAGCCGGAGCTTGTGCTCCGGACTCGCGCGGGCGAACACATCTACGTCACGAACCGCGGTGCGCAGCTCCGCCTCGTCCATCTTCGCGATCTGTGCTCCGGTCAGGGCGCGCTTGTTCCTGCCGATGGCCAACTGGTAGGCGATGGCCTTGGCAGTCTCGATATGATCTCCGGTGATCATCTTCACCCGAATGCCTGCGCGGTGGCACTGGGCGACCGCCTCGATCGCCTCCGTCCGCGGCGGATCGATAATTCCGACCAGCCCGAGAAGGGTGAAGCCACCCGCGGAAAGGTCGTCGAGCGTCAGCTTGTCGCCGGCCGGTGCCCCGACCCGCCTGGCGAGAGCAATCACTCGCAGTCCTTGGGCGGCGGTGACGTCGGCCTTGCCCTGCCAGACCTCCCGATCCAACCGACGCTCATCGTGATGCTCCAGCACTCGGCTGCAGAGTCCCAGCACGTGCTCGGGGGCCCCTTTGACGAGAACGACGGGCTGGCCGGCGTCGTCACGGTGGTACGTCGCCATTAGTCCGTGCCGGGAGTCGAAGGGCACCGCAGACAGCCGAGGGCAATCCTGCACGACCTTGTCCCGGCGCATGCCGATCTTGGTGCCGAACGTCAGGAGTGCACCGTCGGTTGGGTCTCCCTCGACCCGCCATACGCCCTCGTCTTCCACCAGGCGGCTGTCGTTGCACAGCAATGCGGTCCGCGCAAGCGCCTGGAGTGCGGGGTGGCGGCGTATGTCGACGACTCGTCCGTCGAGGGTGACGTCGCCCGCTGGGGCGTAGCCGACGCCACCGATCTCGAACTCGTGTCCAGCGCAGAGCACACGTTGGACGGTCATCTCGTTGCGGGTCAGCGTGCCCGTCTTGTCGGTGCAGATGACCGTGACCGATCCCAGTGCCTCCACCGCTGGGAGGCGTCGTACGATCGACCGTCGCTGGGACATCCGCTGGACGCCGAGCGCAAGCGTCACCGTCATGACGGCCGGCAAGCCCTCGGGGATAGCCGATGCCGCCAATGCGACCGCCATCAGGAACATCTCCTCGGGCGGGTGGTTCCGCCAAAGGACTCCAAGCACGTACGTCACGACGGTGAGGACGACAATCACCAACGCGATGAATCGGCCGATCCGGCCGATCTGCCGCAGCAGCGGCGTGGCCAACGGCGGCAGCCTCGCCAACATCACGTTGATGCTGCCGATCTCGGTGTTCACGCCGGTTCCGACGACGACTCCACGTGCTCGGCCCTGCACCACCAGGGTGCCGGAGTAGGCCATGCCGGAGCGGTCTCCCACCGGAGCTTCAGCAGGGACCGGCTCGGTGGACTTGTCCACCGGTACCGACTCGCCGGTGAGCGCAGCCTCGTCGACGCGGAGGTTGGCGACCCGAGTCAGCCGAGTGTCCGCGGGCACCCGGTCACCCGCCTTCAGCACGATCACATCGCCAGGCACGAGGTCGACGGCATCGACCTCGTATCTCGTCCCATCACGGATCACAGTGGCCCGGGGCGAGAGCATCGAGCGGATTGCATCCAACGCCGACTCCGCCTTGCCCTCTTGGACGAAGGCGATGACCACGTTGGCCAGCACCGCCCCGAAGAGCACGGCTGTGTCAACCCAGCGCTCGAGGAGGGCGGTCACAACACCGGCCGCCATCATCACGTACAGCAGGACGTTGTGGAACTGACGGAAGAATCGCACGACGGGCCCTCGGCGACGCTCCGCTGGGAGTTCGTTGCGACCGAACCGCGCCTGCCGCCGACGTACCTCGTGAGCGGTCAGACCCTCGTCCGACGAGCCCCAGAGCTCACGCACCTCGTCGGCATCAAGGGCATGCCAGTCCCTGGCGGGCGCGTCGTCACTTGGCTGCAAGGGGACTTGCTCGCTGCGGATGGGCCCGCTGCCTACCGTTCGACCCCTGCCGCCCTGGCTACCCACTACACCCGCCTTCTGCGCCTCCTCCTTTTCATCGTAACGAGGGCGGTGATGGCGTCCCTGCGACCCGGGATCCCGAGGATGAATTGCTAGCGGACACCGTCCACCACGGCGACCGGGCAGTGGGCACCGTAGATCACAGCGTGGCTGACCGATCCGAGAAGCAACCCGGGAAACGCGCCCCGGCCTCGCGTACCAACGACCACCATTCCCGCATCGACCGAGGCATCGACGAGGATCCGCTCGGCCGCTGCATCTTCGACTCGCGTGGTCACCACCAGGTCGCGGTAAGCACTGGACACCTGGTCCGCTGCTGAGCGGGCAACAGTGGCCGCCGACGCGCGCGCCCTGTCGGCGTCGACGGCGGGATGTTCTCCGGTGCAGGTCACGATCTCGAGCGCGGCCGAAGCTGTAGCCGCGCGCTCGGCGGCGAACACCACCGCCGCCGCCGACTGGGGGGATCCGTCCGTCCCGACCACGACGTGGTGTCGCGGCCCGACCGGACGGGTCGTCGGATCTGCCTTGACGACGATCACCGGACATTCAGCTCTCGCCGCGACGGCGAACGCGACGGATCCCAGCAGCGCACCGGCCACGCGCCCAAGGCCGCGGGTGCCAATGACCAACAGATCCGCCTCACGACTCGCTTCGATCAGGGCCTGCGTTGGGCTGGTGAGCTCCGTGCTACCGGTCACATGGACCTTGGGTTGGGCCTCGACAGCTTCCGAGACTCCACGCGCGGTCACCTCCTCGGCAGCCGTGAGAGCTCCAGGCTCCGGTTCTAGGAGGCCAGGCCCGGGTCCGAGCATCATGCCCGGGTAGTTGGCGGCGTATACGATCAACAGTCGAGCGCCTTGCCGTACGGCGTCAGCGGCGGCCCACAGCAGGGCCTCGCGGCTGTGTGGTCTGGCGTTATAGCCCGCCACGATCAGCCTTGCGGGCTCGAAGACTCCCGGCGACGGTGCGCCCTCGTCCACCATCGACTTCTCCTGGGCCTCGTTCGGCTGCCACGCCGCAAACCCGCCTCGAACTCTTCGCCGACGAAGCGGTATCCCTGGGCGCGCACCTGCTGGAGAACGTTACCCGGTTCGGCCGGAATCGGTGCGCCTCGCGATGTTCGAGAGCACCTGCCCGACGCGGCGGCCACGCTGTCAGAGTCACCCACGGTGAAACGTGAAGATCCTAAGTGGAGCTGAGGGGATTTGAACCCCTGACCCCCTCGATGCGAACGAGGTGCGCTACCAGACTGCGCCACAGCCCCATGGGACGACCCCGGTGAACGATAGCACCGGGTCCGCCCGCTTTCCGAATCAATCGCCGACGGCCCGCCGCCGTTCGGGCACGTCGGAGCGGGCAGCGGGCGGAGGTGGCGGCTCTACCGTGCTGTCCGCGTTCAGTCGTCCCGACGTCCATGCGCCCGGGCTGGAAAGGTCGATCTTCCGCACGACGCGGGGCTCGGCCTTGGGCTTGCTGAGGTACGTCGGCCGCGGCACCGGGACCGGCTGCCACGCGTGAGGATCGGATAGGGCAGGCGGGGCCGGCTCGTCGAGCACCGCGACCCGCTTGGTGGGTCCGGCCTGCTCCTCCTGCGCGGCCAGTGCGCGACGCCGCAATGCCTCCCGGCGCGAAGCCGCTCGTCGTCGCCTGGCTTCGGTCACGGCGGCTCGGCGAGCAAGGACGAGGAACACCAACAGCAGCGAAGCCGGGACGGCCACAACCCCAGGCTGATACAGGCCAGCACCCGCGCCGCCCGCGGTTCCGCCGACCGCGACGAGCAGGAGGACGAGCACTCGGCGCCGCCGGGTCGCTGCGTTGGCGGCGGGCCGGTGCTCCGTAGCCGTTGCGTCCTCGGCCTGCTCCGACTGGGTGGGAGCGGACGGCCGACTCTCCGCTCTTGGGCGGTCCGACACCAGGCCGGCATGGGCACGGACCTGTCGCTGCTCGCGATCCAGCACTCGTACGCCCTTGGACGCGTCCTCCTCACGCGCCCGCTCGATCTCTTCGTTGCGGCGGATCCAGCGCGGGACCAGCACGGCAGCCCACGCGGCCACGATCGCCGCGTAGAGCAGTCCGCTAGAGCCCACATCGTAGAACGCTACGGTGCCGAACCCGCCCCTGGCGGTATCCCGACCGGTGTGTCGCACGCAACGGATGTGACTGACGTGATTCGGCGGGAAGCAACGCCGGCAGGCGTAGCCTCACGGCACGAGGTCTGCGTGCCTGCCGCGGTAGGGGTGCGCCTGCTGAACGTGATCGAACGAGCGTCAGTGGACGGCGCGGGATGCACGCCATCGGCGAAGCAGGCCGCCGGGCACCTCGTCGGCCGTCAAGGCGAAGGACAGGTGGTCGCGCCACGCCCCGTCGATATGCAGGAAACGCTCGCGCACCCCCTCCTCCCGGAAGCCGAGCTTGCGCACCACCCGCAGCGACGCATGGTTCTCAGGACGGATGTTGACCTCGATCCGATGCAGGCCCACCGAGAAGAAGCAGTGATCGACCGCCATCGCCAGCGCGGTCGGAATGACGCCGCGTCCGGCCACCGCCTGGTCGACCCAGTAGCCGGCGCTGCCCATCAGCGCCGAGCCCCAGGAGATCCCCGAGATCGTCAGCTGGCCGACCAGCTGGTCCTCGTAGGTCACGATCCACGGCAATGCTTCACCGGCCCTGGCCTGCGCGTTGTACCGCCGCACCAGCTGGCGGAACGAACCTGCCGGGCGGGCAGCGGGCACCGGCGACGTCGGCTCCCACGGCCGCAACCACTCGGCGTTCCGGGAGCGTACCTCCGCCCATGCCCGGGAGTCGCGGTACCGCAGGTGCCGCAGTCCGACCGGGCCCTCCGACAGCCGGACCGGCCAATCGAGCCGCTCGTAGCCGTTCAGTGGTCACCTCCACGCAGCTGGTCGACTGCGTGGGTCAGGACGGGGCCGACCACCGCCATGCCATCACGCACCCCACCCGGCGAGCCCGGCAGGTTAATGATCAGCGTGCGACCCACCGTCCCGACCACGCCGCGGGACAGTGCAGCGGTCGGCACACCTGACGCTATCCCGTATGCCCGGATGGCCTCGGCCAGCCCCGGCACCTCCCGCTCTATGACCCGCCGAGTCATCTCAGGCGTCTGGTCGGCCGGTGCGATGCCCGTCCCCCCTGTTGTCACGATCACGTCGTAGCCGTCGTCGACCCCGGCGCGCAGAGCCTTCTCGACCTCGTCGCCGTCGGGCACCACCCGCGGCCCGTCCACATCCACCTGCCGCTCCTCGAGGTCGGCCACGATCAGCGGCCCGCCGCGATCCTCGTACACGCCGCCGGCGGCTCGCGTCGACACGCTCACGACCAGCGCCTTCACTGCACGTCCGTCCTTCGCCACGTACCCGACCGCCCTCCGGCCTTCTCCTCAACCCGGATGTCGGTGATCGTCGCACCCTTGTCAACGGCCTTGACCATGTCAACCACCGTCAGGGCCGCGGTAGCGACGGCGGTCAGCGCCTCCATCTCCACACCGGTACGGTCGGCCGTCCGTACCTCGGCGCTGATCTCGACGGCGTCGTCGGCAACCTCCAGGTCGACATCCACCGCGTGCAGCGCCAGGGGATGGCACAGCGGCACAAGCTCCGGCGTCCGCTTCGCCCCCTGGATGCCCGCCACCCGCGCGACCCCCAGCGCGTCTCCCTTGGGCACTCCCTCGCCCCGCAGCAGCGTGACCACACGCGGCGACACCAGCACGCGGCCGCTGGCGCGGGCCGTGCGGACGGTCACGTCCTTGGTCGAGACGTCCACCATCCGGGCCGCGCCGCGTTCATCCACATGGCTCAGCCGCTCGGCCATCGGCTACTCCTTCCGCCGCTCGAGAAGCACGGTCTCCACGACCTGCCCCGCCGCGACCTCGGTGACCTGCTCCGGCACCACGACGAGCGCGTTGGCGTGGGCCAGGTCCCCCAGCAGATGCGAGCCCTGCCCCGCCAGCGGTGTGACCTGATGCGAACCATCCCGAGCAGGCTGGATGCGGGCGCGGGCAAACTGCCGCTTGCCTTCAGGCGACCGCAACGTCGCCTGCAGCACCGCCTTGGTGGTTCGCCGATGCAGCCGGGACGCCCCCAGCATCTTGCGGATCGCCGGGCGGACGAAGACCTCGAACGACACAAACGCGCTCACCGGGTTGCCCGGCAGCGTGAAGATAGGGGTGTTCGACTCGCCGATGACGCCGAACCCCTGCGGCATGCCCGGCTGCATCGCGACCTTGTCGAACCGGACGGTGCCAAGCTCGGAGAGCACCTGCTTGACGACGTCGTACGCCCCGGCGCTCACTCCGCCGCTGGTCACGACGAGGTCGGCGCGGACCAGCTGGTCCTCGATCAGGTCTAGGACCTTGGCAGGATCGTCGGTGACCGGCGCCACCCGGTAGGCGACGGCCCCGGCCTCCGACGCGGCGGCCGTCAGCATGTAGGAGTTGGAGTCGGTGATCTGACCGGGACGCAGCGGCAGGCCCGGCTCGACCAGCTCGCTGCCGGTCGAGATCACCACAACCCGCGGCCGCGGCCGGACGGCGACCTGGTCGAAGCCGACCGCGGCCAGCAGCCCTATCTGCGCGGCGCCCAGGTAGCTACCCGCGGTAAGTACGGTGTCGCCGGCCTGCACGTCCTCGCCGGCATGCCGGACGTGCCGCCCCTCGGGCACAGCCGTGGTGATACGGACCCGCACGGTGCCGCCGTCGGTCGACTCGACGGGCACGACGGTGTCCGCGCCGGATGGAATCGGTGCACCGGTCATGATTCGAGCGCTCAGGCCCGGGCCGATCGCGCTGTTTCCAGGGTCACCCGCGCCGATGTCCGCCACCACTGGCAGCTCCACCGGCTCTTGCTCGCTCGCTCCGACGACGTCCGCCGCCCGGACCGCGTACCCGTCCATCGCCGAG
>CAZMXH010000037.1:4549-15859 GCA_964570165.1 uncultured Actinomycetes bacterium | reverse complement strand
ACCCTTCGTCCCCGCGCCTAGCTCACCTGATCTTGTAGTGTCCACCTGATTAGACCCGATCAGGTTACACATCCCACTCCAGGGGCGGGGGTTTCACACCTGATCGCGTAGTCGGCTCTCCTCAGCCGGCGGACGGGCGGAACGCCGTGTCGCCAGCCGCATCGGACTGCTTGCGCCTTACCCACTCCGCCACGTGCGGCGCGAGCACGTCGGCCAGCGTCGGGGTGCCGACCTCACGCAGCTCGTAGTACACGCGCCGCACCGGGCGACCCAGGTCGACGATCCGGCCGAGGTCGACGGGCGTGCCGACGACCACCACGTCGCAGTCGACGGCTCGGATCGTCTCGCCAAGTTCGGCGAGCTGGACGTCGCCATAGCCCATCGCGGGCAGCACCGTGCCGATCTGCGGGTACTCCTCGTACGTCGCCGCGATCGAGCCGACGGCATAGGGCCGAGGGTCGACGAGCTCCGCGGCGCCGGCGTCGCGGGCCGCCACCGTGCCGGCGCCGAACGGCAGGCCGCCGTGGGTCATGGTCGGGCCGTCCTCGACGACCAGCACTCGCCTGCCCTCCAGCGACGGCCCCGGCCCGAGTGTCACCGGCGATGCCGCCAGGACCACGGACGCCTGGGGGTTGATGGCCCGCACGTTCGCCACGACCTGGTCCACCGCATTCCGGCCGGCGCTGTCGACCTTGTTGACCACGACGGCGTCCGCCATCCGCAGGTTCGTCTCGCCTGGGTGGTAGGTCAGCTCATGCCCGGCTCGCATCGGGTCGGCGACCGTGACCAGCAGGTCCGGTGCGAAGAACGGGAAGTCGTTGTTGCCGCCGTCCCACACGATCACGTCCGCCGCGCGCTCGGCCTCGCGGAGCACCTCGCGGTAGTCGACGCCGGCGAACACCGCCATGCCCATGCGCACCGGCGCCTCGTACTCCTCGCGTTCCTCCACGGTGGGATCGGACGCGTCGATGTCGGCCAGCGTCGCGAAGCGCTGGACCCGCATCCGCTCCAGGTCGCCGTACGGCATCGGATGCCGGACGATCGCCGCCCGCAGACCGGCGTCGAGCAGCAGCCGGCCGATCCGCCGAGAGGTCTGGCTCTTCCCGCATCCGGTCCGCACCGCGCCGACCGCGACGACCGGCTTGCTGCTGCGCAGCATCGTCGCCGCCGGACCGAGCAGCCGGAAGTCCGCCCCCGCGCTCAGCACGGCCGAGGCCTTGTGCATAACGTCTACGTGGGAGAGATCGGAGTAGGCGAGCACCACCTCGTCGACGCTCTCCCGGCGGATCAGGTCGGTGAGCTCCGCCTCGGCGAGGATGGGGATGCCGTCCGGGTAGCGCGGCCCCGCCAGAGAGGGTGGGTACATGCGGCCGTCGATGCCGGGGATCTGGGCCGCGGTGAACGCGACCACCCGGGTGGAACGGTCGTCGCGGAACACCGTGTTGAAGTTGTGGAAGTCCCGTCCTCCCGCTCCCATGATCACGACTCGGCGCATGCGGCGGCCCCTTTCCTCTGCCGGGCGCGGCCTACAGCGGTTCGAAGGTAGCCGAGAAGTGTCGCAGGAACGGCGGCTCGGAGGTGATCCGGTAGCCGCGCAGCGCTTCGCGTCGGTCGAACACCTCCAGCACCGCCTCGACGACGTAGTCCATGTGGGACTGGGTGTAGACCCGCCGCGGGATCGCCAGCCGGACGAGCTCCAGGCGGGCAGGGCGCTCCTCGCCGGTTGCGGGGTCACGTCCGGCCATCACGGTGCCGATCTCCACGCCCCGGATGCCGGCGTGCCGGTACAGCTCGATCGCGAGCGCGTGGCCGGGGTACTCCAGCGGCGGCACGTGCGGCAGGAACCGGCCGGCGTCCAGGTAGACGGCGTGCCCGCCGGCCGGCCGCAGCACCGGCACTCCCGCGTCGTGCAGGTGGTCGGCCACGTAGGCGATCGAGACGCTCCGGTAGCGCAGGTAGTCCTCCTCGAGGACCTCGTCGAGACCGACCGCGATCGCCTCCAGGTCGCGGCCCGCGAGGCCGCCGTAGGTCGGGAAGCCCTCGGTGAGGATCAGCAGGTTCTTCTCGCGTTCGGCGAGGGACGGGTCGCGCGTACACAGGAAGCCGCCGATGTTGACCAGGGCGTCCTTCTTCGCCGACATGGTGCAGCCGTCCGCGTAGGAGAACATCTCCAGGGCAATCCGCCGCACGGGCACGTCGGAGTACCCTTCCTCGCGCTGCTTGATGAACCAGGCGTTCTCCGCGAAGCGGCATGCGTCCACGTAGAACGGCTTGCCGAACTGCCGGGCGAGCGCGGAGACCGCGCAGATGTTGGCCATCGACACCGGCTGGCCGCCGCCGGTGTTGTCAGTGACGGTCAGCATGACGAGTGCCACGTCGTCGGCACGTTCGACGAGCAGCTTCTCCAACGCCGGCACGTCCATGTTCCCCTTGAACGGCTCCTCGGCCGCCGGGTCGGCCGCCTCCGGACACGGCAGGTCGACGGCCTCACCGCCGAGGTACTCGATGTTGGCGCGCGTGGTGTCGAAGTGACCGTTGCTCGGCACCACGTCGCCGGGCTTCACCATGCAGCCGAACAGGATGCGCTCGGCCGCGCGTCCCTGGTGGGTGGGAACGACGTACGGGAAGCCGAACACGCGCTGGACGGCGTCCTCGAACCGGTACCAGCTGCGGGCGCCGGCGTACGACTCGTCGCCGACCATCATCGCCCCCCACTGGGCGGCGCTCATGGCCGCGGTTCCCGAGTCGGTCAGCAGGTCGATCAGCACCCGGTCGGCCGGCAGCCGGAACAGGTTGTACCCAGCCTCGGCGAGCCACCGCTCGCGCTGCTCCGGCGTGGACATCTCGATCGGCTCGATCGTCTTGATCCGGAACGGTTCGATGATCGTGCGCATGGGGGTCTCCTCGACGTCTCGAACGCGGGCGTGCCGACGCACCGGGGCCGGTGCCTTGCCCAGCCGTGTGCCCACCTTCGGCGGAAACCGATGCTTAGGGGAGAGTCGAAGGTCCCGGCCTGGCGCCGAGTAGGCCCCGTCGTCCGTCGGGCGGCTACCGTCGGAGGTGGAGGACGACGTCATGCACCGTAGCCACCCGCGTCCGGCCTACCTCGGCCTCGGGCAGGAAGAGATCGCCCGCCGCGCACGCCGAGCGGCCGCCTTGCTCGGGCCGGAGAGGTGTCTTGTATGCCCGCGGACATGCCGCGTCGACCGCCTGGGAGGCGGCTCGCTGAGATGATGCTGGAGCTGCAGGAGTGGGGCTGCCACAACATCAACTTCGTCACGCCGGAGCACGTCGTGCCGCAGATCCTGGCGGCACTACCGCACGCGATCGACGCCGGGCTGTGCCTGCCCATCGTCTACAACACCAGCGCCTACGACAGCCTCGACAGCCTGGAGCTGATGGATGGCGTCGTGGACATCTACATGCCGGATGTCAAGGTGTGGAGCCGGGAGCGCGGCCGCCGCTACCTGCGTATGCCGGGCTACGCCGACGTCATGCGCGCCACCGTTCCTCAGATGCTCCGGCAGGTCGGGCTGCTTCAGTTCGGCCCTGACGGCCTTGCCACGCGCGGGCTGCTGGTTCGCCACCTGGTGATGCCCGGCATGCTCGACGAGACGGCGGAACTTCTGCGCTGGATCGCCGATGAGCTCGGGCCTGGGACCTACGTGGACCTGATGGCCCAGTACTACCCGGCGGGGCTGGTCGGGTGTACCGGCGTACGGGAGCCGTACGAAGAGATCAACCGGAAGCTCCACCGGGACGAGTACGTTCGCGCCGCCGCGCTCGCCTACGACCTCGGCCTGCGCCGGCTGGATCGGCGAAGCCTCGCCTCCGGCTTCGCGCTCGCGGAGGGCTAGCAGCCGCACCTCGACCCTGACTGCCCTTCTCACCACTCGCGTTTGTCCGCAGACGGCTCGGGTAGCAATCATCCGGCGACTAGCCGGGCACCGTCGGTCTTGCGCTGGCCGGGTACGGCGGCCTAGCCCTCGAGTTCGAGGCCGCGCGCGGGCGCACCGTCCTCCCGGTGCTGCGCCGCGGCGAGGGCGCGCGGGCTATCCGCGGGACCTTCACCGAGGAGTTCCACGACGTCGTCCACGAACCGGGCGTGCGGAAGCAGCTATAGCGACGGAGACGGAGGATCGATGCGGCTGGACAGGATCGCCGAGCCGTGGGGAACGCGGACCCCGTACGGGCCTGGTCGGCCATGGCCGGCGAGAGTCGACACCCACCTGGCGGAGGGAACGACCGAAGCGGATGTGCAGCACTGGGTGCAGACCGCGTCCATCCTCCACAGTAACGGCGATGCGCTCGACATCGCCGTCAAGGACGGGCGCATCGTCGGTGTGCGGGGCCGGGACGTCGACCGGGTGAACCGTGGGCGGCTCGGCGTCAAGGATCTCTACGGATGGCAGGCCAACTCATCCCCCGACCGGTTGACGCGGCCCCTGGTGCGCGAGGACGGCTACCTCGTCGAGACCGACTGGGACACGGCGATGGCCCGCGTCGTAAACCGGTGCCGGGGCCTGCTCGAGGAGCAAGGTCCGAGCGCGATCTCCTTCTACACGACCGGGCAGCTGTTCCTGGAGGAGTACTACACGCTGAGCCTCATCGCGCACGGCGGCATCGGCACCCACCACCTCGACGGCAACACCCGGCTGTGCACCGCGACCGCGGCCGCCGCGCTCAAGGAGACGTTCGCCAGCGACGGGCAGCCCGGCTCGTACACCGACATCGACCACGCCGACGTCATCGGCCTGTTCGGCCACAACCCGGCCGAGACGCAGTCGGTGTTCTGGATGCGGATCCTGGACCGGCTCGCCGGGCCGAACCCGCCACAGCTCGTGGTCGTCGACCCACGCCGCACGCCCGTCGCGGAGGCCGCGGCCGTTCACCTGGCACCGCGCCCGGGGACGAACGTCGCGCTGACGAACGGTCTGCTGCACGAGATCATCAGCAACGGCTGGATCGACCGGGAGTACATCGACGCCAACACCGTGGGCTACGCGGACCTCGAGCAGCGGGTCAAGGAGTACCCGCCGGAGCGCGTCGAGGAGATCTGCGACGTGCCCGCGGAACAGGTGCGGCAAGCCGCCCGGATCCTCGGGACGGCCCAGCGGCTGGTGTGCACCGTCCTGCAGGGCTTCTACCAGTCCCACCAGGCCACGGCCGCCGCGGTCCAGGTCAACAACATCGCTCTCGTGCGGGGCATGCTCGGCAAGCCCGGGTGCGGCGTGCTGCAGTTCAACGGCCAGCCGACCGCGCAGAACACCCGCGAGTGCGGCGCGGACGGCGACCTGCCGGGCTTCCGAAACTGGGCGAACGACGCTCACGTCGAGGAACTGGCCCAGATCTGGAACGTTGACACGATTCAGATCCCGCACTACAGCGCGCCGACACCGCTGATGCAGATGATCCGGTACGCCGAAGAGGGCTCAATCCGCTTCATGTGGGTGACCGGCACCAACCCGCTGGTGTCGCTTCCCGAGCTGGCCCGGATCAGGTCCGTCCTCACCGACGAGCGGCTGTTCCTCGTCGTGCAGGATCTCTTCCTGACCGAGACAGCCGCGGTCGCCGACGTGGTCCTGCCCGCAGCCACCTGGGGCGAGAAGACCGGGACGTTCACGAACGTCGACCGGACTGTGCACCTGTCCGAGCAGGCCGTGGAGCCGCCAGGTAGGGCCCGCAGCGACCTGGCGATCTTCGTGGACTTCGCGAACCGGCTGGGGCTCAGGGACAGGGACGGGCAGCCGCTGGTGAAATGGAGCGACCCTGAGAGCGCGTTCGAGGCGTGGAAGGCGTGCAGCGCGGGCCGCCCCTGCGACTACACCGGCCTCACCTACGACAAGCTGCGCGGTGGGAGCGGCATCCAGTGGCCCTGCAACGCCGAACACCCCAGTGGCACCGAGCGCCTCTACGAGAACGGCCGCTTCTTCAGCGCGCCCGACTACTGCGAGAGCTACGGGCGCGACATGGTGACCGGTACCCCGCTCGAGCCGACGGAGTACAAGGCGTTGAACCCGGCGGGCAAGGCGATCATCAAGGCGGCCGCGTACCTTCCCCCCCACGAGCAACCCGATGCGGACTATCCGTTCCAGCTGACGACCGGCCGTACGATCTACCACTTCCACACCCGTACGAAGACAGGTCGGGCACCGCAACTGCAGGCGGCGGCACCCGACGTCTGGGTGGAGGTCAACCCTGACGACGCCGCCGGCCTGCAGCTGAACGAGGGCGATCTCGTGGACGTCGCGACACCCCGCGGGAGGGTCCGGGCAAGAGCCCGCGTCTGCGGCATCCGCCCCGGGGTGCTCTTCGTCCCCTTTCACTACGGGTACTGGGACACCGACAACCCCGCCGGCCCGGAGGACGAGGGCCGCGCCGCGAACGAGCTCACGCTGACCGACTGGGACCCGGCATCCAAGCAGCCACTGTTCAAGACTGCCGCAGCGCGCGTGACGCGAGTCGCCGGTTCGGACGGGAAACCAGCCCCTGCCCCCACGACCACGGCGTCCAGGCCGGTGTCGTCCGCATTGCCCCCTACGAGAGGCGGGGCCAACAGCGACGTCGAGGAGGTCCCATCGTGAGCAAGACGAGGCTGGCGTTGGTGCTGCACGAGCTGCACAGCTCGGAGAAGGATCTGGCAGCGCGGTTGCTGCACATCTCGCACCGGCACAAGGCCGATCACGACATCCATCACCTGGCGCGCGACCTCGCCGAGTGGTCGAAGGATCACGTCCGGCTCCTCGCCGAGGTCGGGAAGGACTACGACGTCCATCTCGACCCGGAGCCACCGGACGACGCCGGGCTGCTCGCCGAGATGCGCCACAAGGCAGGAGAAATGCTGGGACGGCGCTCCGAGCCGGGCCTGCTGCTGCTACGCGAGCTGCGCGAGCTGCACAAGTCGGCCGTCGGGGTATCGCTCGACTGGGAGCTCGTCGGCCAGGTCGCTCAGGCGCTCAAGGACGAGGAGTTGCTCAGCCTGGCAAAGAAGTGCCACTCCGACACGCTTCGCCAAGCGCGGTGGGCAAACGGCAAGATCAAGGAACTGTCGCCCCAGATCCTCTCCTCCTAGTTTTAGGTTCGATCACGTTCGGTAGGCGCACCCCTACCGCACCAGGTTTGCGTGCCTGTTGCGGCGAGGCTGTGCCTGTTGACGTAGTCGACCGGGAAGGGCTCAGCGTTTGAGCCACCAGGCCGCGATGTTGAGCGGCGCACGGTCGCCTAGATGTGTGGCGTATCGCGGAGCCGGACCCTGAACCACCCGCGACACCACCGGGATGTCGGGTTCGGACCGTGCACGCTGTCGAGACTCTTTGCAGGATCTGGGTCCGTGGCGCGCTCACCCGGGAACGGGGCACGCGTTCGAGACGGTGACGACGAGCACGCAGCTGCCGGAGGCGGCCGCGGCGAAGGCGTCGTGCAGAGCTGCGAATACGGTGCCGCTGGATCCGCTGACCATACTGCTCATGGGCCCCACCTCGGGATCGAGACCGTGGCCGCGGATCGCCTCGACAGCCGCGTCGATCGCAGGACCGATCTCTGCTGTGCCCAATGGGTAGATCGCGAACTGAGCACTGACCTCCACGGGTTCAGCTCCGTCGCATCACGAGTACTTGGAAGGCGCCGATCCGGCTGAACCTGCTGCCGATGCGCTCGAGCGCCGGCCCGAGGAGCTGCAGGCCTGGGAACGGGCCGGGCGCCATGAGAGCGCCCGTCATGGACACCGCCTTGCCCTGGCTCTCGGCGAGCGCGGCAAGCTCGGCAGTGGTGAACAGGCGGCCACCCGCCCATGCATTGCCCCGCCGCCGGTGTGCCAGCCCCCATGGGCTGCGCCGGTTGAGCGCGCCGATTACGACCGTGCCGCCCGGACGGGTGACCCGGAGGAGTTCGGCCAGAGCGCGCTCGGGATGCGGGACGAACTCGAGCACCGTGACGGCAGCGGCCACATCGAAGACTGCGTCCCTGATGGGAAGGTGCTCGATGTCGCCGAGCACGACGGGCCCCGCCAACCGCCGGACGGCGATAGCCAGCATGTCCATGTCGATGTCGAGCCCCACGACCCGCGCGCCGGCACGCTCCATCGCGACGCTGAACCGCCCGGTGCCACAGCCGGCGTCCAGCACCAGGTCATGCTCGACCGGTCCGATCGCCCGCAGCAGCGTGTCCCGCTCGATCGCGGCGGCGTAGCGGCCCCACCGGCTCTCGAACCACCGGTCGTACGCCTCGGCACCGCTGTGCCCGGTTGCCGATGCCTGCTGGTCTCCGAGCGCTCCCCGAACTGGCTCGTCAACGATGTGGCTGGCCATGCCCTCACTTCCGCTAGTGATCATACTGTTACCTTGACGTGACTGATTCGTGTTGCAAGGATCGGGACAGCGGCAAGATTCCCGTGCCTCGAAGGCGACGGGCTCGATCCTCAAGGGGGAGGACGTCATGCGGCCCCATTCGCGCCTTGCACTTGCCGGAGTCGGCGTTTTGATCATGTCGCTGATTCCGACCGCCCAAGCCGTGACGGATCAAGCCGACACGGCCACGAAAGAGCCGACGCACCGCGTCCCAGGGCACGCGGTCGAGCGACGCATCGACGACCTGCTCGACCGCATGACCCTTAAAGAGAAGATCGGCCAGATGACACAGGCCGAGCGTGAAGCCGTCGCGAGCAATCCCGAGCTGATCGCTGAGTGGGGGCTCGGCTCCGTGCTGTCGGGCGGTGGCTCGACGCCGACACCCAACACGCCGGAAGCCTGGGTCGACATGGTCAACGAGTTCCAGAGCCAGGCGTTGAGCACCCGGCTTGGCATTCCACTCATCTACGGCACTGACGCCGTCCATGGGCACGCCAACGTCCACGGTGCCACCGTGTTCCCGCACAACATCGGCCTTGGCGCCACGCGAAACCACCGGCTTATGCGAGAGGTCGGGCGAGTGACCGCCGAGGAGATGCGCGCCACCGGGGTCCCGTGGAACTTCGCGCCCTGCAACTGCGTCGCTCGCGACGAGCGGTGGGGCCGTACGTACGAAAGCTTCAGCGAGGACCCGCACCTGGTGTCCCGGATGGAGACGATCATCGACGGTTTGCAGGGCCACGGGCGCTCGCGGATCGACTCCGACCGCGTGCTGGCCACCGCCAAGCACTACGCCGGCGACGGCAACACCGAGTTCGATGAGGAAATCGCCGAAGCCAACGAGGGCAAGGAGTGGTTCGAGCAGCAGTTCACGATCGACCAGGGCGTCATGGTGACCAGCCGGAACGAGTTCAAGAAGCTGGCCCTCGCCCCGTACCTGCCCGCCGTCCGGCGGCACGGGGTCGGAGCGATCATGCCGTCGTTCTCCAGCGTCGACTGGACTGAGGACGGCGTGGGCAACCCGATCAAGATGCACGCCAACCGTGAGCTCATCACCGGCGTGCTGAAGGAAGACCTGAAATTCCGCGGATTCGTCATCTCCGACTGGGAGGGCATCCACCAGATCACGGACCCGGACAACCCCGACGAACCCGGCTTGACGCCGTACAAGGTGCGCACTGCCGTCAACGCCGGCATCGACATGTTCATGGAGCCGTTCTCCGCCGAGCAGTTCCAGAACCTGCTGCTGGCCGAGGTCGAAGCGGGACGGGTCAGTGAGGACCGGATCGACGACGCCGTGAGACGGATCCTGCGCGCCAAGTTCCGGCTCGGGCTGTTCGACGAGCCGTTCGCGTCCAAGGACGACCTCGACAAGGTCGGCAGCGCCGAGCATCGTGCGGTCGCGAGGCAGGCAGTGGCCGAGTCCCAGGTGCTGCTGAAGAACAGGGGCCGGGTGCTTCCGCTGAGCCCTGACGCGGACATCTACGTCGCAGGCCGCAACGCAGACAACATCGGCAACCAAGCCGGCGGCTGGACGATCGAGTGGCAGGGCATGTCCGGCGACATCATCCCGGGCACGACGATCCTCGAGGGTATCCGCGAGGTGGCGCCCGAGGCCGACATCACGTTCAGCGAGGACGCTTCGGAACCCATGGACGGTGCGGACGTGGGCGTGGTCGTGGTCGGCGAGACGCCGTACGCAGAGGGCTATGGCGACATCGGCGGACCGGAGTGGCCGTTCGCCGCACCGGTTCAGCAGGAGGAGAAGTCGCTGTCGCTGCAGCCGGGCGACCAGCAGGTCGTCGAGGACGTGTGCTCCGCGATCGAGGAATGCGTCGTGCTGGTCGTCTCCGGCCGACCCCAGGTGCTCACCGACCAACTCGGCGACATCGACGCCCTGGTGGCGTCTTGGCTGCCGGGTAGCGAGGGCGCCGGCGTGGCGGACGTGCTCTTCGGCAAGAAGCCCTTTACCGGCAAGCTGCCCATGAGCTGGCCGCGGAGCGAAGATCAGGTGCCGATCAACGTCGGCGACAAGCACTACGACCCGCTGTTCCCGTATGGCTGGGGCCTGCGCACCGGCAAGCCCCACCCGAAGGGACGGTAAGCCGGCGGACGACACGCGTTGCTCATAGGGCCAAGTTTCCCTATGAGCAACGAACTGAGAGGCGTGCATCTCGTGACCCATCGCGGCCTCCGGGAACTGAAGCGCGAAGCCACGGCGCACGCCTTGGCCGACGCCGCATTCGAGCTGGCGAAGGCGCGAGGACTCGACGGCTTTGTGATCGAGGACGTCGTGGACCGCGCCGGGTACTCGCGGCGGACGTTCGCCAACCACTTCACCTGCAAGGAGGAGGCGGTGGCGGCGGTGGTCCGCCGCGAGGCGGATGCCGCAGCCGCAGCGCTGGAGGACATGCCGGCCGACATACCGCTGCTGGACGCGGTCCAGGCGGTGCTCGAGCGCCAGTTGACCGCCGACGTGTTCGCCAGGCTGCGCGAGGTGGTCGATCTCGCGCGCCGCTATCCGTCGCTGGAGCCCTATGTGCTCAGCGTGCAGAACCGGATGCGGCAAACCGCGCAGGCCGCGTTGCGGTCGGTTGCCGGTGACAGGTACTCGGACGCTTACGTCGCGGTGCTGTTCGGGGCGGTGTACGGCGCGATGACGGCGGCGCTCGAGGGCGCCGTAAACGTCCACCTTCCCGATCGAGACAACCCGTCCAGTCCCGGGTCGATGGCGTACCCGGAGTTCATCGACCTGATCTTCACCTACCTGCGTTCCGGGTTCTGATCGGGCTCGCCGGGACTATCGAGACCAACGAGGGGAAGCACCTGTCATGTCCACCTTCCTGTACCGGCTGGGACGCACGGCGTTCGGCAGGCCGTGGCCGTTCCTGGCCGGCTGGGCGCTGGTGCTCGCCGGCGTCCTGGCCGCGTTGGCCCTCAACGGGGTCTCGGTCAGTTCCGAGCT
>CAZMXH010000037.1:0-4539 GCA_964570165.1 uncultured Actinomycetes bacterium | reverse complement strand
CGTGGGTACGCCGGCGCAGCAGGTGCAGGACCGGGTGAGCGACGAGGTGCCGGAAGCCTCAGGGAGCCAGGCAAGCGTGGTGTTCATTGCGCCGGACGGCGAGCGGCTGGATACGCCGGAGAGGGCCGGCGTGATCGCCGCTGCGGCCCGCGACGTGTACGCCCTGGACCAGGTCGTCGATCTCGAGGCGCTCGCGCCCCCGGACGGCGCGGCGGCGAGCGTGCCCGAGGACATGCCCGCACAGCCGGCGCCCGGCAGCGACGGGGAGGGCGGCCAGGCGCAGCAGGCGCCGTACCAGCCACTGGTTGTCGACGGCACGCCGGTACCGGGGGTGCTCGTGTCCGCCGATGGTGAGGTGGCGCTGTTCCAGTTCCAGCTCACGGTCCCGTACACGTCGCTGACCGACGCGGAGGTGAACGCGGTCCTCGACGTCGTCGAGGAGGCGGGGCGCGGCACGGGGCTCGATGCGGTGCCGAGCGAGACGCTGCAGCCCTTCGAGGTACCGGTTGGGCCCGCCGAGGTGGTCGGCCTCGTCGTGGCTGCTGTTGTGCTCGTGCTGACACTGGGATCGCTGGTCGCCGCCGGGCTTCCCCTGGCGACGGCGTTGGTGGGGGTCGGCATCGGCGTGGGCGGCGCCTACGCGCTGTCCACCGTGGTCGAGATGAACTCGATCACCCCGGTGCTCGGCCTTATGATCGGCCTCGCCGTTGGCATCGACTACGCGCTGTTCGTGGTCAACCGGCAACGTCGGCTGATCCTGGACCAGGGCCTTACGGCGCATGAGGCTGCGGCCCGAGCCGTCGGCACTGCCGGAAGTGCGGTGTTCTTCGCCGGCATGACGGTGATCGTCGCGCTGATCGCACTGACCGTCATCGGGATCACACTGCTCACGATGATGGCGCTGGTGGCGGGGACGACGGTGCTGCTCGCCGTGCTGATCGCCCTGACACTGCTGCCTGCCCTGCTCGGGTTGGTGGGCGAGCGGATCTGCACGGCAAAGGCGCGGGAGCGGCGCCGGGCCAGGATCGAGGGCGAGTCACACGGCGTGGCTGACCGCTGGGTCAACGGCGTCATCCGGTTGCGGTGGCTCGTCGTCGGGGGTGTGGTCGCCGTCCTCGGCATCGCCGCGCTGCCGGCGGCAAGCATGGACTTGGGAATACCTACGGGCGCAACCGCGGACCGGGACACGGCTGCCCGGCAGAGCTACGACGCGATCTCCCGCGGGTTCGGCGAGGGCTTCAGCGGGCCTTTGCTCGTCACGGCGGAACCCGCCGGGTCAGTGGGGACGATGTCGCAGCAGGCGGTCAGCGGGATCTTGCAGGGCCTGCAGCAGCACGACGGCATCGTGGCAGTGGAGCCGGTCGGCGCCAGCGAGGACGGCGACTTCGTCGTGTTCAGCGTAATCCCGGCCACCGGACCGGACGACGAGGCGACCGCCGACCTGGTGGAGACGTTGCGGACCGACGAGTTCCAGGTGGCGCAGGACCACGGGGTTGCCCTCGGCGTCACCGGGCTGACCGCGATCAACATCGACCTGTCCGAGAAGCTCGCCGACGTCACGCCCGTCTACCTCACCATCATCGCGGTGCTGTCGATGCTGATCCTGCTTCTCGTCTTCCGCTCGGTTGTCGTCCCGATCCAGGCCACCGTGGCCTTCCTGCTCAGCATCCTGGCCACGTTCGGCGCCACGACCGCAGTGTTCTCGTGGGGGTGGCTGAGCAGCCTGTTCGGGGTCGACACCGGCGGGCCGCTGGTGAGCTTCCTGCCGATCATCGTCACCGGCATCCTCTACGGACTGGCGATGGACTATCAGGTGTTTCTGGTCTCGTCGATGCGGGACGCCTACGTCCACGGGCACCGCGGGGTACGCAGCGTCGTGCACGGCTTCGATCAAGCCAGCCGCGTTGTCGTCGCGGCTGCGGTAATCATGATCTCGGTGTTCTCCGGTTTCATCTTCAGTCACGACGTAATGATCAAGCAGATCGGCTTCGCGCTGGCATTCGGTATCCTCGTCGACGCTTTCGTCGTGCGTATGACGCTCGTGCCCGCGATCATGGCCATCTTCGGCGACCGCACCTGGTGGCTGCCTCGCTGGCTCGACCGGCTCCTGCCCAACCTCGACATCGAGGGTGACCGACTGCTCGCGAAGCTCAACCACATGCAAGCGCAACCCGACGCAGAGCACGTGGCCGCGGCCGAGCAGCCGCCCCGCTGAGACGGCCCCACAGGCCAACGCCAGCACTTCTTTCTGGTCACCCCCGCCGCGTCTCCGTTGCCGTGGCTCGTAGCGGACCGCGATATTGCCGAGTCGGTCAGAACGGGGGGGTTCGTGGCCGTCGGGTGGATCTTGGTCGGTGGGCGGGCCCGGGTCGCCGGGGTTGTCGTCGAGTAGTCGGTAGTGTCGAGGACGGTGGGGTCGATCTTGTAGGTGTGCCCGGTGGGTCAATCGCCTTATGCAGGTTCATCTCGGGTGTGGGACTTCCGCGTGGACCTTCGCATATGACAACGCGCATCCCATAAGCACCTTGGTATGACCTGTCGACTTAGTCCCGAGGCGGCCTGCGCCCGAGCGGAGCTCGACGCCGTCAAGCGATGGATACCCGAGGACGAGGCTGAGATCGAGCCCGCCCGCCGTCTCCTAGAGATCGTTCGCAGCCAGGACTCGACCAAGAAGGCGATCGAGGAGGCTCCGGAGCTACCGCCGGACGTCGTACGGCGCATCCTCCAGCGGGTCGACCTCGGCCGCGCCGACGACATCGGCCGGCTGTTGGAGCACACGATCACGCGAGTGGAGCGTGCGTTGAAGCAGCGTTCCGGTTTGATCTACATGGGTGTCGCGGAGCCGTTGGTCCGCGTTGGCCGCCTATACGGCCGCCACCTGGAGCGCGCGTTCAACGGGTGGACGCTCACGGCTTCCTCGGCCCCGGTGATGCTCAACGCCCACGAGCCGCCGGACCCCCGGCGACGAGGTCCGCGCGATGTTGGGCTGGGAGTCCGAGGACGCCACGGTCCGCATCGTGTGTTACCAGGTCCTCAACTCGGGCACTGTCGAGACCCAGTTCGCCAAGCCGCCCCAGAAGGCCTTGCTCCCGGCGACGTTCCAACTCGAGAAGCCCGCGACCGGTCCGCCCCTCACGTAGTGGACGGCCGGACCCAACCGGTAGACCCTTACGGTGGCTGGCGGTGAGGGGACTGACCTCAGACTAGGTCAGGATGTGCGCGTCGTTATCGTTCCAGCCCTCCATGTAAGGCGTCTGGTCCTGCCACTCCTCCTCGTCTGGAAGAGACCAGGTCAGCAAGGGTTCAGTAAATCCAGCGCGTTCAAGTTGGTATTCCATCTCCTGTCGGAGGTCACGGATCAACAAGAGTCGGTCGCCCGACCCCATGCCCTCTGTGCGGAGTTCGTTGGAGTATTCTGCGATCACCTGGGCGCTAACCGCCCATCGAGGCGCCGCCTTCTTCGCCTGCTTCACGATGGTCTGCTTGAAGAACTCCTGGATCCTCGGACGAGAAGCGTTCGTGACAAGGGTCAGGTCCGTAAGCCCAAGCTCTGTGCGCACTTCATTGAAGAGTTGTGCCGTCATCTTGGCGGGCAGGCTCACGAACTGCCGTCGGGTCTGGTGCACTAGGAATCCGAGGTCCTTTGCCATCCAAAACAGCCAGGGGTGCCCTGCCCGGCAGATGAGGATGGGTACGACCGGCTGGCCTGGGTTCGCCTTTTGCACGTCGGCGGCTTTGCTGAGCAGTTGATGGACCTCTTTGTGGATCGGGTACAGCACCTGACGCCGGTTCTTCACCTCGATAGGTAGCGCGTATGGGATAAGTGGCCTGCGGGTGGCGGGATCTACGTGGAAAAGCCATGCTCCAGAGTCCAAGGAGCCGTACAGTCGTACGTTCATCAGGTTGTGGACCTCGCCGAAGCCGGATTCTATCTCGATCAGGTGGGAGCCGGCGGTGCTCAGGGAGTGTCGCAGGACTTCTTCTCCCGCATCGCCTGCGGTACGAGACAAGAGCAGGTAACGGCCATAGAGAAGGCTCTTGCGGCCGACTGCTCGGTCGATGTAGCTCTTACGTCTTCGCTGGTCGGCTGGGACAAGGAGTTCGACGGTGCGCCCGGGGAGGTTGCGGGGCGTGCGGTGCTCTACGGTGATAGCGCCCTTGGATCGGAGGGCACGGGTCGCCTCGCTGATGATGTGCGGGGCAAGCCTGAGCTTCCTACCACCAAGCAGGATCCCGTCTTGCCAGAGGTTTCGCTGGCTGAGGACCCGCCGAGCGTTGGGGATCATGGTACGGGGTGACGGCGACAGGAGCCGGAAGGTTTTTGGCGGGCTGAGTATGCGGGCGTCTGGCAGGGAGTTCTGCTCTTGGGGGCTATGCAGGTTGGCTGCCCGCGCGTGGCTTGGTCAACCTTGATGAAGGTACCTGCGGGAGTGCCGCGCATTAGAACACTCCCAGCAATCCGTCTCCGGACCTGCGCAAACTTGGGTCAAGTCCGGTGGCGTGGTGTATCGGATCGGGTGATCCTTCGCTGGGTTGTTA
>CAZMXH010000036.1:0-15945 GCA_964570165.1 uncultured Actinomycetes bacterium | reverse complement strand
CAATCCGTAGGTGTTCATGTAGTACGGGAAGCGCGCGGCGCAACCGATGCCGGAGATGAACACGATGTTCTCCCGGCGCAGGCCGAGTTCCGGCAGGAACCCCTGCACCGTCGCCAGCACCGCGTAGTCGCCGCAGCCAGGGCACCAGCGGACCTCCTGGTCGCTGGTGTACTCCTTCTTCGTCTGCGGGGCATCTGTGGTGGGGACGTCCCGCAGCCCGGGCATTGGTTGGGTGGCGGCCTCAGCCACTGCTGATCACGTCCTTGATGACGGTGGCAAGCTCCTCGACCGAGAACGGTAGCCCGCGCACCTTGTTGTATCCGATCACGTCGACCAGGTATCGCGCGCGTAGCAACATGGCCAGCTGTCCCATGTTCATCTCTGGGAGCAGCACCTGGTCGTAGGAGCGCAGCACCTCGCCGGTGTTTGCCGGGAGCGGGTTCAAGTGCCGGAAGTGAGCTTGGGCGACGTCGTGGCCGGAGGCGCGCATGCGCTTGACGGCGGCGCCGATCGGGCCGTACGACGAGCCCCAGCCGACCACGAGCAGCCTCGCCTGGCCGGACGGATCGTCGACCTCCAGGTCCGGAATGCCGCCAACGCCGTCCACCTTGGCCTGGCGAAGCCGGACCATGCGGTCGTGATTGTCCGGGTCGTAGGAGATGTTGCCCGTCCCGTCAGCCTTCTCCAGACCGCCGATACGGTGCTCGAGCCCGGGGGTGCCCGGAAGCGCCCAGGGACGGGCGAGCGTCTCCGGGTCGCGCAGGTAGGGCCAGAACTCGGGGTCGCTGCCATTGCGGTGGTTGGGCTCCGTGGCGAATGCCGGGTTGATCAACGGGAGGTCGTCCACCGCGGGGATCCGCCACGGCTCAGAGCCGTTGGCCAGATAGCCGTCCGAGAGCAGGAACACCGGCGTACGGTACGTCACGGCGATTCGCACCGCCTCGAGCGCCGCGTCGAAGCAGTCGCCCGGCGAGCGCGGCGCGACGATCGGCACGGGAGCCTCGCTGTTGCGCCCGAACATCGCCTGCAACAGGTCTGCCTGCTCTGTCTTGGTGGGCAGCCCGGTGGACGGCCCGCCACGCTGGATGTCGCAGATGACCAGCGGCAGTTCCAGCGCCACAGCGAGTCCGATGGTCTCCGACTTCAGCGTCACACCTGGTCCGGAGGTGGTGGTGACGCCAAGCGCTCCGCCGAAGGACGCGCCGAGTGCCGCGCCCACACCGGCGATCTCGTCTTCGGCCTGGAACGTCCGCACGCCGAACCGCTTGTGCTTCGACAACTCATGAAGGATGTCGCTCGCGGGAGTGATCGGGTACGAGCCGAGGAACAGTGGAAGGCCAGACCGCTGGGAGGCGGCGATCAGCCCGTAAGCCAGCGCGACGTTGCCGGTGATGTTCCGGTAGGTGCCCGACGGCAGGGCAGCGGGGGGAACCTCGTACCGGACGGCGAAGTCCTCGGTGGTCTCACCGTAGTTCCAGCCCGCACGCAGCGCCTTGAGGTTGGCGTCCCTGATGGTCTCGTTGCCCGCGAACTTGGCCTCCAGGAACCGGACGGTCGAGTCCATCGGGCGGCCGTACATCCAGGACAGCAGGCCGAGGGCGAACATGTTCTTCGACCGGCCCGCGTCCTTGCGGGTAAGGCCGAACTCGGCGAGCGCCTCCATCGTCATTCCGGTGAGGTCGACGCCGTGCACCTTGTACGCCTCGAGGCTGCCGTCCTCCAGCGGGTTGCTGTCGAACCCGACCTTCTTGAGCGCCTTCGGCGTGAACTCCCCGGTATCGACGATGATCGTCGAACCCTTGGGCACGTCGGCCAGATTGGCCTTGAGCGCTGCCGGGTTCATCGCCACCAGGACGTCAGGAGCGTCGCCGGGCGTCAGGATGTCGTGGTCGGCGAAGTGCAGTTGGAAGCTCGAGACGCCGGGCAGAGTGCCCGCAGGCGCCCTGATCTCGGCTGGGAAGTTCGGCAGCGTTGAAAGATCGTTACCGAAGATCGCGGTTGCGGAGGTGAACCTGTCTCCTGTTAGTTGCATCCCGTCGCCGGAATCTCCGGCGAAGCGGATGACGACACGGTCGAGCCGTTCTTTATGTTTGGCGCTCACCGCGTGTTGACGCCTCCTCACGAGCGCTCGCCGTCGCGGCACCAACGCAGTAGTTGGCCACATCCGTGGGTGTGTTGTCAATCTTATGTGTACCCGGTCTGGACGTTTGGAAGGTGTGGCCCGGGTCACACCGGAGCACTGCTTTGCCGTCGAAAGATCACAGGGGCTGCGGGCGGCACGAGGGGTTCCCCTCGGCGGTACCGTTGTAGCAAGGCGAGTCGGACGAGCGGGGGAGCGCGCGTGGAAACCTTCCTGCCGGCACCGGAGGTCGAGCCGGACCCCGCCGAACGCTGGATTCTTGCGCACCTTCCGCACTACCTCGGCGCGCTCGTGTGCGTGGTCGTCGTGGCCGGCATGGGGTATCTGTTCCTGTGGGCCGCGACCATCTCGGCGCCCGGGTTCGGGGTCTCGGCGGTCGTGGCGCTGGTCGCCTTCGCCGGGCCGCTTACGGCGGGCGCGTTCTACGCGATCAAGCGAGGTAACCGCACGTGACGTTAGGCGATGGGGGTGCGCTGCGATGGCGGTGACCGAGTTGGGCATGCCCGGCCGGGGCCCACGCGAGGCAGGCCTGCTCCAGCGGATCGCGCCGGATCCGGTGCGGGTGGTGCTGAACTGGGGCAGAAAGTACTCGCTGTGGGTCTTCAACTTCGGCTTGGCGTGCTGCGCGATCGAGTTCATCGCGACATCCATGGCCCGGCACGACTTCGTCAGGCTGGGTGTGATCCCGTTCGCGCCGGGCCCGCGGCAGGCAGACCTGCTGGTGGTGTCGGGCACGGTCACCGAGAAGGTGGCCCCCGACGTCCGGCAGCTCTACGACCAGATGGCCGAGCCGAAGTACGTGATCTCCTTCGGGGCGTGCTCCAACTCCGGCGGGCCCTACTGGGACTCCTACTCGGTCACCAAGGGCGTCGACAAGATCGTGCCGGTGGATGTTTACGTGCCCGGCTGCCCTCCCCGCCCAGCGGCGCGGCTTCCGGGCAACCTGAAGCTGCCGGAACAGATCGGTGCCGCGGGCCTGGGCAAGCGGCGCGGCACTGCCGGCGGGCAGCGCCGCGCCGCGTCGGCGGCAACGCTGAACCGGCCGATGGTGCAACCGCCCACTGGCTGACGGCGCCGTACGTCCACCGGCACCCCCTCGCGCACGGTAGCGTCGAGAGTACGGATCATCGCTGGCCGTTCGGAGGGGTGTGTGGCAACGCAGCGGTCGGGCGACGCCATTCGCATCGCTCGCGCGTCGGCACAATGGCTGACCGAACCACGTGGCCGGGCACGGCCGGTCGAAGTCGTGCGGCATCTGGTGGCGGTACAGGCTCAGCTACCGTCGGCGGCCGCGCTGGCGATCCGAGCCCGCACGGGCGCCGCGAGTGCGGTGGACGTGGCAATCGAGCAGGGCACCGGTGAGTTGGTCCGGACCTGGCTGTTCCGAGGCACGCTTCATCTCGTGGCGGCCGAGGACGTGGACTGGCTGCTGGGGCTGCTCCGCCAGACCATCGTCGCGCGGTCCGCCCGAAGGCGCAGCGAGCTGGGCTTGGACGACGCGACCGTCGAGCGCGCCGCAGCCGTGCTGTCCGAGACGCTCGCCGACGGGCGGCCGCGCACCCGAGCGGAGCTGTTCGATGCGCTGTCCGCGGCCGGCATCGATCCAGCGGGCCAGCGGGGAATCCACCTTATTCGGCACACGGCCCTCAGCGGAGCGTTGTGCTTCGGTCCAGACCGCGGCAACGAGCCGACCTGGATCTCGCGGCAGCCCTCGCCCGACAAGCGCAGCCGCGCCAAGGCGCTGGCCGAGCTCACGCGCCGGTACCAGATCGCGTATGGTCCAGCCGACGCCAGCGACCTCGCATCATGGGCCGGGTTGGCCGCCGTCGACGTGCGGCAGGCCTGGTCGTCACCCGAGGCGCCGCGCAGCCGGCCCGCCCGCCCGGGGGTGTCGGTGCGGATGCTGCCGCATTTCGACCCGTACCTGCTCGGCTACCGCACTCGGGAGCTCATCGTGCCCGCGTCCCACGCCAACGTGGTATGGACGGGCGGCGGCTACGTGATGCCGACGGTCGTGGTTAACGGGCGAGCGATCGCCACCTGGAACCTGGTGCGCCGTCCGCGGAGGCTGCTCGTCACCGTGCGTCCGTTCGGGCAGCTTGACGACACCATCCGTGCCGGGATCGACCACGAGGTCGCGGACATCGGCCGATTCCTCGGCGGCCACGCCACCTGGACCGAGAGCAAGGCCGCCGCCAGAGCGCCGGGCTGAGGGCTTCGGGCCCCAACACCGCTACTCGTCGCCGGTGGTGGAGGACCCGAGAACCGCCCGGATCCGGTCCGCGGCGTGAGCGGGCACCCGGGTGAACCTGATCCTGACGCCCGCGTCCCGGGCATAGGAGACGGCGTCGCGCAGCACGTAGATGCCGGTGAGGTCGACCCGTCCGAGCCGGTGCAGGTCGATCTCGACGGACGTGGCGTCCGGGTTCGCTGCGAGCAACCTGCGGATCTCGTTGTCGAGGGTGGGTGCCGATCCGAAGTACAGGACGCCGTGCGGCACCAGGTAGAGGGTCCCGTCGGCCCGCCAGGAGTCGACCTCCAGCCGCGCTTCGCGCCAGAGGTGGACGGCGAGGGCCAGGCCGACGCCGACCAGCAGCCCGCGTTCGACACGGGGAGCGAGCAGCAGCGTAGCGACGAGCGTCGGGACGGCGACCAGAAACTGCGGCCGTGAGTGTCGCCAGTACTCCAGGAACGTGCCCGGATCGACCAGTGAGATGGCCGCCACGATGACGATGCCGGCCAGCACCGACGTCGGCAGTTCGGACAGCACGCTGGCGAACGGCAGAAACGCGAGCACGATGAGCCCGGTGAACGCCCCGCTCCAGCGAGTCTGGGCGCCGGACGCACGATTGAGCGCCGAGCGCGAGAACGACCCGCCGGCTGGGTAACCGCCGGCCACCGCGGCTCCGAGGTTCGCCAGCCCCTGCCCGATGAACTCTCGGTCGGGGTTCCACGGGCGCCTGTCGGCGGCGGCGTACCGGCGGGCGATCGATGCCGGTTCGGCGAACCCGACCACCGCGATCACCAGCGCCGGGATGGCCAGATCCGGCACGGCGGACCATGGCAGTGCGAGGCTGGGCTTGGGCAGCCCGCTGGGGATGCTGCCGATCACCGGTGCCTGGACGATCTCCAGCCGGCTGGCGAGCAGTGCGGCCACCGTGACGACGAGTGTCCAGGGGAAGACCCTGCCAATCCGGCGCCCTACCAGCATGACCGCGATCGCGGCCAGCCCTATGCCCACCGCGGCGAGGCTCCATGCGTCCGCCTCCGTGACCGCCTGGATGCCGCGGCGAATGGGGCTCTGCGAACCGTCGCCGATCTCGTGACCGACCAGCGCCGGTAGCTGCGACGCGATGATCAGTAGCGCCGCGGCCACCGTGAACCCGGTCACGACCGGGACCGACATCAGGTAGGACAGCGCACCCCACCGCAGCAGGCCGAGCGCGAGCCGGGTCACCCCGACCAGCAATGCCAGGAGGACGGCAAGCTCGGCGAACTCCGCCGTCCCGGTCGGGGCCAGCGGGGCGAGCGCCCCGATGGTCAGCAGGCTGGTCAATGCCACCGGGCCGGTCTGCAGGTACGGGGACGAGCCCACCACGGACGCCGCGATCGGCGCCGCCGCTGCGGCGTACAGCCCTTGCACCGGGGGCAGGCCGGCCAACTCGGCATACGCCAGCGACTGCGGCACCAGCACGAGCGCGACGCTCACGCCCGCCACGAGATCGCCGGTAGAGGGCCGCACGAAGATGGTGCTGCCACGGCGCTGCCGTCCGAACCTCATGGGCACATCTCTGTGGCGTGCGGGCGGATCATCCCTCCGGGTGCTTGGTCGGTTGACGGGCGACGATGGCGCGGCGCAACTAGACTACTCGGTACGTCGAGCGAGGAGCCCGCGCTGTGACCGATCTGGCCGATACCAGCAGCGAGGCACCGGACGACGACTGGGCGGCGGCACTTGCCGCGGCGGCCGGCCAGAGTGCCGAGGTAGGCGACGCCTTCGGGGTGCCGGTCCTCGACGTGCAGTCGGAGCGGTGGATCCGGACCCTGCGGGCGGCCAAGGAGAACGGCCTGTCGTTCTTCGACTGGCTGTCTGCGGTGGACGAGCAGGAGAACGGTTTTTCGGTTGTGGCGCATGTGGCGGACATTCAGCAGCGCCCCGTGCTCCACCTCTTGATCCGTACCCGTGTGCCGCGTGCCGACCCGCGGCTGCCGTCGGCGACCACCGTGTACCCGGGCGCGTCGTGGCACGAGAGGGAAACGCACGAGATGTTCGGTATCGTGTTCGATGACCATCCGGGTCTGGCGCCGCTGCTGCTGCCCGACGGTTTCCAAGGCCATCCGCTGCGCAAGGAGTTCATGCTCGCCGCGCGTGCCGCCAAGCCCTGGCCGGGTGCCGGGGGAACAGGCGAAGGGCCCGGCGAGGCGGGTGGCGACGGATGACCGACCCGCTCGAAGTTGTCGTGCGGATCGTTCTCGTTGGCCTTGCCGCTCTCGTGCTGCCTCTTGTCGCCGGGCAGGTCGAGCACAAGGTGCTCGCACACATTCAGGGCCGCGTCGGCCCGATGTACGCGGGCGGGTATCACGGATGGGCGCAACTGATCGCTGACGGCATCAAGTTCGCTCAGAAGGACGACGTGCTACCGGCCGGGGCGGACCGGGTCGCGTACCGGGTCGCACCTGGCGCGGCGCTGATCCCGTACCTCGTTGTGCTTGCGTTCCTGCCGCTAGCTCCGGGCTGGGTCGGCGTTGACGCAGCCGCAGGGGTGCTCGTCGTCGTAGCCCTGATCAATGTCGCCGTGATCGGCACGATGCTGGGCGGCTTGGCCGGCGGCACCCGCTTGTTGTCAGGTGCGCTGCGCAATGCCTCCGAGGTGCTCTCGTCCCAACTGGCGTTCGCACTCGCCGCGATCTCCGTGGCGACGGCGGCAGGGACGCTCTCGCTGACCGGCATCGTGGAGCGATGGAGTCCCTGGTGGCTCGCGTGGCAGGCGGTCGGGTTCGCCGTGTTCTTCACCTCAGGTCTCGCGGTGCTGCGGCGTCGCCCGTTCGACGCCCCGTGGGCCGGGCTGCGCGGTGCGGCGGGGTTCGCGGGCCTGCGGTTCGCCGCGTTCGTTTTCGCCGAGTATGCGGCCGTGCTGGTGCTATGCGGGCTGACGACCGTGCTCTACCTGGGTGGCTGGCGTGGTCCCGGGCCGGAAGCGTTGGCTCCCGTGTGGACGCTCGGGAAGGTTTTCCTGCTGGTCGGCGTCGTGGTGTGGGTAGGTGCCACGCTGCCGCGGCTGCGCGCCGACCAGCTGCGTCGGCTCGTCTGGCGGACCCTGCTGCCACTGGCAGTCCTACAGTTGGCGATCACTACGGTGGTTGTCCTGTAGCGCCGGCTTCGCGCTGGTCGCGGCGAAGGGGTTAACCTGCAGCCGTATCTTTGAGGCCACTTTCGGGGGTTTGGCGTGATCGATCAACCAGACTCGGCGCCAGTAAGCGACCCGCACCGCTTCCCGGACGGCCGACCCAAGTCGTCGCCGGACGACACCAGCCTGCTCGGCCTGGCCGCGGTATGGTCCGAGATCGATGCTCCGCTGCCACCGAAGCGGTCGGCCGGAGGGCGGCGAGCGCACGGCCGGGCGGGCCGCCGTAGCCACCGGCGCCGTTCCCAGCCGGTAGGCAAGCCGGTCCTGATCGGCCTGATGGGCTCGATCGCGCTGGCCGTCGGCGTCATAGCGTTCCTGACGGTCCAGCTGCTCTAGCCGTACGCCGGCCGACATGCCGACATGCAGGCATGTCAGCGCGACACGGGTCGTGCTTTCGGTCTTAACAGGCCAAGATGGAACCCATGGTAGGGCGCGGGGTAGCACGAAGCCTGGCCACGACCTTCCGGAGGCTAACCCAGCGTGCGATCACCGCACAGTACCCCGACGTGAAGCCCGAGTTGCCGCCTCGCAGCCGCGGTGTCATCGGGCTGTTCGAGGAGAACTGCACGGTCTGCATGCTCTGTGCGCAGGAATGCCCCGACTGGTGCATCTACATCGACTCCCACACCGAAGAGGTCCCGGCCGACCACGATGGTGGCGCCGGCAGCCGTACCGTGCTCGACCGGTTCGCGATCGACTTCGGTCTTTGCATGTACTGCGGGATCTGCGTGGAGGTGTGCCCGGAGGACGCGCTGGAATGGTCTCCGGAATTCGAGTACGCCGAACTCGACATCAGACACCTCGTCCACGAGAAGGAACGCTTGCGCGCGTGGGCCCAGACGGTGCCACCGCCGCCCGCGGTCAACTCCGGTGCGCCAGAACCGGATGAGGTCGCTGCGGCGCGCCGTGCGGTAGAGAGCGGAGGTCGAGCGTGACGGGTCCGGAGGTGGGCTTCACGCTGCTCGGCGCGCTCGCCCTCGGGGCGGGCGCGCTGGCCGTCACGACCAGGCGTGCCGTGCACGCAGTCCTGTGGCTGGCCGTCACCCTGGCGGCGGTGGCCGGGTGCTTCCTCGTGCTCGCCGCCGAGCTGGTGGCGTGGATACAGATCCTGGTCTATGTCGGCGCCGTCACAGTGCTGCTGCTGCTTGCCCTGATGCTTACCCGTCCGTCGCCCGAACCCGCGCCTCGTGCGGTCAGGGGCCGGCTGGCCGTGGCTGGTGCGATGGCTGGGGCGACAGCCGCGGTGCTGCTGGTAGCGCTGCTCGGAGCGTTCAGCCGCGAGCAGGTGGATCTGGAAGGCGCCGCGAGCGACGGCGCTGGAGCGCTCGGGGGTGCGCTGTTCGGCGGCTGGGTGCTGCCTTTCGAGGCGCTGTCGGTACTGTTGCTCGCCGCGCTGGTCGGGTCGGTCGCGCTGAGCAGGAGTACGCCGCTCAGGCACTTCGGACACCTGCCAGACCGGACCATTCGCCGGTCTGGGCCGCCCCGGTCACGGACCGTGACGCCAGACGATGGCTCGACCGGCCCAGTCGGAGGCGGCGGATGAGCCTGGCGTACCCGCTCGTCCTCTCCGCGCTGCTGTTCTCCCTCGGCGTCTTCGGCGTGCTTGCCCGCCGCAACGCGGTACTCGTGCTGGTTTCGGTCGAGCTGATGCTCACCGCCGCGAACATCAACCTGGTGGCGTTCGATGCTTGGTGGTCGGATGCGCTGCACGGCGGGAGGGTGCTGGCGTTGTTCGTCATCACGATCGCGGTCGCTGAGACCGCACTGGGACTGGCCATCCTGCTGCTGTTGTTCCGGATGACCCGGAGCACCGACTTGGACGGGTCCGGCTCGACGGACGAGACCTCGCAGCGAGCCGGCACCTCGGTTCCGGCCCAGGGCAGAGTGGCGGCCACGCTTACGGTGCGGGATCCCGCGCCGTGAGCGTCCATTCCGCGGTCGCACTCAGCATCATCCTGCCGTTCGCCGCTGCGATCGCCGGGATGGCATCCGGGCGCCGTCGCCGCGGGCTCTCGGCGTGGATAAGCGTCGGCAGCACGGGGATAGCGCTGCTGCTCCTCCTGGGAGCCGGTGGTGCGGTGTGGGCAGGCGGCGGAGGGGTCCGAAGCTGGGTCAGCTTCCCGACCGGCTGGATCCCCGTGGAGGTCGCCGTACGCGCCGACCCGCTCGGGCTGACTATGGCCGTGCTGGTGGCTGCAGTCGCGCTCGGCGTGCAGGTTTACTCGGCTTCATACCTCGGCGAAGATCCGCGCTACGGCGCGTTCACGGCCGTGGTGTCGCTGCTCACCGCGGCCATGCTGGTGGTGGTCCTGGCCGAGGACCTGGTCGTGCTGCTGGCCGGCTGGCTGCTTCTGAGCGTCTTTTCGGCGTTGCTGGTCGGGCATCAACGGGACGGGGCGGAGGCCGGCAGGGCGGCGGTACGGGCCTTCGTCGTCCCCTACCTTGGCGATGCCGGCCTGTTGATCGGCTTCTTCGTGCTCGCCCGGCAGGCCGGCTCGTTCCAGGTGTCGGGGGTCATGGCGGCCGCTGAACCGTCCACCGCACTCACCGTAGCCATGGTCCTGGTGCTCTGCGGCGTGGTCGGAAAGTCGGCCCAGGTGCCGTTGCACGTGTGGCTGCCCGGCTCGTCGGCCGGACCGGTACCGGCCGCCGCGCTGATCAACTCGGCGACCACGGTGGCGGCCGGGGCGTTCCTCGTGGCGCGGCTTTACGACGCTTTCCTGCTGGCCCCGGTCGCGCTCGCCGTGCTCGCCGTCGTCGGTGCCGTGACGATGGTGTTCGCTGCCGCGGCCGCGGTGGCTCAGGAAGACCTCACCCGGGTGCTGGCCTGGTCGACGGTGAGCCAGCTCGGTTTCGTCCTGGGCGGACTTGCGGTCGGCGGTTACGCCGCGGGCCTGTTTCACCTGGTCGGCCATGCCGCGTTCAAGGCGCTGCTGTTCCTTGCGGCAGGCTCGGTCGCCTACGCAGTCGGATCGACTCTGCTGGCCCGGCTGGGTGGCCTGGCAGGCTCGATGCGGTCGACCTATCTCGGCGCCACCATCGGGTTCGGCGCACTCGCCGGAGTGCCACCGTTGGCCGGATCCTTCTCCGGGCACTCGGTGCTCGCCGCCGCGGAGTCCGCCGCGAACGACGGCGGTCCGCTACCGGTATGGGCAGCGGGGCTGGTGCTTGCGGCGGGGCTGCTGACGACCCTGCTCACCGCTGCGTACGCGGTGCGCGCGTGGCTGCTGACGTTCCACGGACCACCGGCGGCGGACGGGCAGCGGCTGCCGTCCGCCATGCGCCTGCCGGTCGCCGGGCTGTCGGCCGCGGTCGTCGGTCTCGGCGCCCTGGGCCTGGTGGCGGACGGAGCCTTCGTACGCGGCGTCGGCGAGCACGCTCCCGGCCTCGGCCTGCACTGGGCGACGAGCCTGCTCTCCCTCGCCCTGCTGGTCGGCGGCGGCTGCGCCGCGTACTCCGCGTGGATCCGGCAAGCACAGCACGATCCCGCGGCCGTTCTCGGCGAACCTACGCGGAGGGTCCTGGCCGCCGGGTTCCACCTCGACGAGTTCTACGACGCCTCTGTGGTGCGGTCGATCTACGCGCTGTCCCGGCTGGCCGGTGCCGCCGACCGCGTCGTGCTCCACCCGTACGTGGACGCCGCCGGCCGGGCGACCCGAGCGCTGGGCCTGATACCAGAGGCAGCGCAGTCAAGGCGCCCGCGCTCGTACCTCACGGCGTTGCTGGCGTTCGTGGTGGTGCTCGCGTTGACCGGAGCGGTGGTGACGCTGGCGTGAACCTGCTGCCGATCGTCGCGATCGCCCTGCCGCTGGCCGGCGGCCTGAGCCTCGCCGCGCTGCCCCATCGGGCCGGGCGGCTGGCGCCCCCGGTGGGGGTCGCCGCGTCCGGCCTCACGCTGGCCGCAGTGGTGTGGGTGGCCGTTCTGTTCGACCGCGATGAGAGCGAGCGCGCACAGTTCGTGACCGCCGTGGCGTGGGCGCCGACGTTGAGGCTGGACGTGCGGCTGGGTGTGGACGGGCTGTCGCTGCCCTTCGTCCTGCTGACCGCGCTGCTGGTGTTCTGCTGCCTGCTATATACGATCCGGGTCCGGCCGGCCGGCGGCCGGATACGGGCGTTCGTCGCGCTGGTGCTGCTCGGCGAGGCAGCCATGCTCGGTGCGTTCCTAGCGCTCGACCTGTTGCTGTTCTTCGTGCTGTTCGGGGCCGTCGTGATCACGATGTGGCTCGTCCTGGCCTGGTGGGGAGAGCCGGACGATGAGCCCGGACGGGTGGCGGCAGCGAGCACCTACGTCCTGTACACCACGCTGGGCTTGTCAATCATGCTGCTCGGGTTCCTGCTGGTGGGCGCGCACACCGGGACGTTCAGCATCCCGGAGCTCGCATCGCGGGGAGGGGCCGGGATGCCCGTTGGCGCCCAACTGGCCGCCGCGTCGGCGATCGTCGGAGGGCTGGCCGTCACGGTGCCCGTGTGGCCGCTGCACACGTGGCTGCCGGGAGCTCACACCGCGGCCCCCACCGTGGGGTCGGTTCTCCTGGCCGGGGTGGTTCTCAAGCTCGGTTCGTACGGGCTGGTCCGGCTGGCGGTTCCGGTTGTGCCGGACGGCTTCCGGCTGATCGCACCCGTGCTGGGAGGCCTGGCGGTGGTCGGCGTCGTGTACGCGGCGCTGGCCTGCCTGGCGCAGCGCGACCTTAAGCGGGTCGTCGCGTACTCCAGCGTCGGTCACATGGGCTTCGTCACGCTGGGCGTTGCGACGATGACACCGGCCGGCCTGAACGGTTCCGTCTTCGCGGGCGTCGCGCACGGCTTGGTCGTTGCGCTTCTGTTCTTTCTCGCGGGAGCGGTGCGCGACCGTCACGGCACGACCGACCTGGCCACCCTCGGCGGCGGGATGTTCGCCCGATTGCCACGGCTGGGCGCGTTGGTGGCGTTCGCTGCCATCGCGGCGGTCGGTGCGCCTGGGCTCGCCGGCTTCTGGGGTGGTCTGCTCGCGCTGCTCGGCGCGTTCGAGCCGGCCGCGGTCCTGAGCCGTCCGTTCTTCCTGACGCTACTGGCGGTCGCGATGCTCGGAGCGGTCCTGACGGCCCACTACCTGCTGGTGACCGTACGCCGGGTGTGCCAGGGGCGGGACGCGATCGGGTCACGACTCGTGGGAATCCGCGACGTCACTGGCCACGAAGCTACTTCTTGGGGACCGCTCGTCGCCCTGACCGTGCTGCTCGGGATCTGGCCGGGACCGCTGCTGTCACTGGTCGACCCGGTCATGCAGGCGGTTGCGCTGTGATGTCGCGCGTCGGGCAGGGAATGCTGAGCCAGGTGACGGTTCCAGACTCGGTCCAGGCCGTGGACTGGCTGGCGGTGGCACCGCCAATCACTGCGGCCGCCACGGCGGTGGCGGTACTGCTGGCCGGGCTGTGGCTGTCGCGGCGGATCGCGCCCGCCGTGCTGACCGCGGCCGGTGCCGGCGGTATCGCTGCGGCGTTGGCGTTCGTGGCCGTGCAATGGGGAGAAGACCGCGCCACGTTCTGCACCCGAGCGTTCTGCTCGTACGCGACAGACGAGGTCACGCTGGCCTTCCAGGCGGTCGTGCTGGTCACAGCGCTGGTGGTGCTGCTGTTGGCTCATGACGACGCGCCGAGCTTGCCCGCGGGCGAGACCGGATTCCTCGTCCTGACGTCCGCCGCCGGCGCCCTGGTACTGGCGGCCGGGCGCGACCTGGCCACGATAGCCGTAGCCCTCGAGGTGGTCACGCTGCCGGCGATAGCGCTCGTCGGGCTGCGGCGGCGAGGGCGCAGGGACGTCGAGGCGTCGCTGACGTTCCTCGTCGTGTCGATCGTGACCCTCGCCGTCATGCTCTATGGCATCTCGCTGGTGTACGGGGCGACCGGCGCACTGCACCTCGATCAGATAGCGGCCGTCCTCGCCGATCCGGCCGCGCGTACGCCGCTGGCGTCCGCTGGTGCGCTGCTCACCCTGGTAGGCCTGGTCGCGAAGGTCGGCGCCGTGCCGTTCCACTTCTGGGTGCCGGACGCTCACGCGGGAGGCCCCGTGGTCGTGGCGGCGCACCTCTCGGTGTTGCCCGTCGCGGCGGCGGTGGTCGCGCTGGTCGAGGTGGCCGGGCGGGGGTTTGCGGCGTTCGCCGACGTGTGGGGGCCGGTCGTGGTGGCGCTGGCCGTGGCCACCATCACGTTCGGCAACGTCGCGGCCCTGCGGCAGCGCACTGCGATCCGGCTGCTGGCGTGGTCCTCGGTGGCTCATGCCGGGTACTTGCTAGTGCCGCTCGGCGTCGCCGCCACCGGCCTTGCCGACATCGAGGTCGCCGGGGTGTTGTCGACCACTGTCTCGTACCTCTGTCTTTACGCCGTGGTCAACCTGGCGGCCTTCGGCGTGGTCGCCATGGCCTCCCGTGCGAACCTCGGCACCACGGTCGCGGAGTACCGGGGCCTCGTCCGTGCGCAACCGCTGAGCGCCATCGCTCTCGGGTTCTCGCTCGTAGCCCTGGCAGGGCTGCCGCCGGGACTGGTCGGCGTGTGGGCGAAGGTGGTGGTACTGGACGCCGCCGTGTCCGGTGGCGTCGGCTGGCTGGCCGTCGTGGTCGCGGTGAACGTGGTGATCGGTCTGGGCTACTACCTGCGCTGGGCGGTCCTGCTGTTCGCGGCGGCACCGGACGGGCATCCGGTGCCGCAAGGCGGCGTCCCCCTGCTGTCCGGTGTGACCGTTGGCTTGCTGCTGGCGGCCGGAATCGTCCTTTCGGTGGCGCCCGAACTGGTGCTCACACCCCTCGCCCGGTAACCCTCTTCGCCGCTTCCCGCCGCTTCCCGGTTGATCACGTTTACGGTCCGGGTGGGTGCTGTACCAGGCCAAGTGGCCTGGTACAGCACCCACCCGGACCGTAAACGTGATCAACCGGGAAACGGCGTGCTGTGCCGGCGAGCCGCAGAGGAAAGAGCGGGCGCGCGAACGGCGTGTCGGGGAACGAGTGATCGGGCAGGAACGTTGATGGCTACGTGCACCGGAACGGAGCGAAAACGGCCGCTCTGCTGGGGCTGCTCTCAGCATTCGTTCTAGCCGTCGGCGGCATGTTCGGCGCGACCGGGCTATGGATCGCGTTCGTCGTCGCGGTTGCGATGAACGGCTTCGCCTACTGGGGCAGCGACCGCGTGGCGCTGCGTGCGATGCGTGCGTACCCGGTGAGCGAGGCGGAGCAGCCGGTGATGTATCGCATCGTGCGTGAGCTCGCTACCGGGGCGCGCAAGCCCATGCCCCGGGTGTACGTGAGCCCGACGCCTGCGCCGAACGCGTTCGCGACGGGACGGAACCCGGCCAACGCGGCGGTGTGCTGCACCGAGGGCATCCTCGGCATGCTGTCCGAACGGGAGCTGCGCGCTGTGCTCGGCCACGAGTTGGCACACGTCTACAACCGCGACACGCTCACGTCCTCGGTGGCGGGAGCCTTGGCGAGCGTCGTCATGCTCGGCGCGAACTTCGCGTTCTTCTTCGGCGGCGGGGACGACGACGGACCGGGACCCCTCGGCGCCCTGCTGCTGATGGTGCTCGGACCGCTTGCTGCCTCGGTTGTTCAGCTGGCGATCAGCCGGTCCCGCGAGTTCCAGGCAGACCTGGACGGCGCCAGGCTGACAGGTGACCCGCTGGCGCTGGCCAGCGCGCTGCGCAAGCTCGAACTCGGCACCCGGCAGCTGCCCTTGCCGCCGGAGCGGCAGCTGATCACATCCGCCCACCTGATGATCGCGAACCCGTTCCGGCAAGAAGGCCTGGCCAGGCTGTTCGCCTCCCACCCGCCGATGGCCGAGCGCATCGCCCGTCTGGAGGCGCTGGGAGGGTACCGCCGCTAGAGCATGCGCGGTTTCTACGAGTTGTCAGGCCGGACAACTCCATGGCCTGGGGCTGCGCGCGGTTGCAGCCTGACAAGTCGGCTGAGGGCTGCCCGCGGCACCGCTAGCGGTAGTTGACGAACTGGAGGGCGAAGTCGAACTCCTGCTTCTTGAGCATGGAGATCACCATCTGCAGGTCGTCGCGCTTCTTGGACGACACGCGCACCTCGTCCCCCTGAACCTGGGCCCGGACGCCTTTAGGAGCGTTGTCCCGGATCGCCTTGGTGACCTGCTTGGCCTGGTCCTGCGTCAGCCCGTTCTGGAACGTCGCGACGATCTTGTACATCTTGCCTGACTGGCGAGGCTCACCGGCATCCAGCGCCTTCAGCGAAACCCCGCGTTTGACCAGCTTCTCCTCGAAGACGTCGAGCGCCGCCACGACTCTGTCCTCGCTGGACGCCTCGAGCTCGACAGCAAGCTCACCCACCCACCGGACGGCGGCGCCGGTGTTGCGGAAGTCGAAGCGCTGGCCTAGCTCCTTCGCGGCCTGGTTCAGCGCGTTGTCGAT